>NZ_CATNVN010000004.1:0-33996 GCF_951230505.1 uncultured Neisseria sp. | reverse complement strand
TATGGAATAGGGTGGATAATTGCAAAGGATGGCCGAAGAAAGTTTTCTCGGCAGACGACAGCTTTTGGCCGGACATTATGAGTTCTCCTATATATTAGACAGGCTCAGGCTTCAGACGGCCTGTTATACCTACCGATCATTTTTATGGAAGCCATATATTACCGTCAATCTTTGCATTTGCAAAACATTAAAAAGCATATTTTTACAGAAAGATTAATATTTGCATTTAAAAAACTCAATAGCCACATAACAAGCCTATCGCGGCCATCCCCGTCATGCCCTACATATTTAAAAACCCATTAATTTTTAGATTTGCTATATTGTATTTTTCATGCGGCTGAAAACGGATATATTTACTGCGTTCGGTATTCCATTTAAGCTGATAAGACTTTATCTTATTCAAATAGATAAAACCTTTTCCGCTGGAAATATAAATCATCGCAGTGAATATAGTTACCGCCATATTCAACAACAAACAGGCCGTCTGAAATCTTTCAGACGGCCTGTTTATCTCTTACGGTTTACACACCTTGTTTCAGGCTGGCTTCGATGAAGCCGTCCAAATCGCCGTCCAATACGGCTTTGGTGTTGCCGACTTCATAGCCTGTACGCAAGTCTTTGATGCGTGAGGAGTCCAAAACGTATGAACGGATTTGGCTGCCCCAACCCACATCGGACTTGCCTTCTTCCAACGCCTGTTTCTCTTCGTTACGTTTGCGCATTTCCAATTCGTACAGTTTGGATTTCAACATTTCCATCGCGGCGGCTTTGTTGGCGTGTTGCGAACGGTCGTTTTGACATTGCACCACGATACCGGTCGGTTCGTGGGTAATACGCACGGCGGAGTCGGTTTTGTTAATGTGCTGACCGCCTGCACCGGATGCACGGTAAGTGTCGATACGCAAATCGGCAGGATTGATTTCGATTTCGATGGAATCGTCGATTTCGGGGTAAACGAACACGGACGAGAACGACGTGTGGCGTTTGTTATTGGAGTCAAACGGTGAATAGCGCACCAGGCGGTGAACGCCGGTTTCGGTACGCAGCAGGCCATAGGCGTATTCGCCTTCCACACGGATGGTGGCGCGGTTGATGCCCGCGATTTCGCCGTCGTCTTCTTCAAGGATTTCGATTTTGAAGCCTTTGCGCTCGGCGTAGCGGCTGTACATACGGAACAGCATACCCGCCCAGTCTTCCGCTTCGGTACCGCCCGCGCCTGCGGTAATGTCGATAAAGCAGTTGTTCGGGTCGGCTGGCTGGTTGAACATTCGTTTGAATTCGAGATCGGCCATTTGTTTTTCCAAACCGGCCACATCTTCCTGCACGGCGGCGAAACCTTCTTCGTCGTTTTCTTCGACGGCCATTTCAATCAGCATACGGTTGTCTTCGATGCCTGTGGCGATGTTGTCGAGGGTTACCACGATGCCTTCGAGGATTTTGCGCTCTTTGCCGATTTCTTGGGCGCGTTTGGGGTCGTTCCAGAGTTCCGGGTCTTCGGAGAGGCCGACGACTTCTTCAAGGCGGTCTTTTTTGCCTTGGTAGTCCATATAGACGCGGATGTCTTCGCTGCGCTTCTCCAAGTCGTTTAGGGTATTGTTAAGCTGGTTGATTACTTCGGCTTCCATGATTCTTGTGTTCTTTCAAAATTTTAGGGGCGTATTGTAAGGGATTTGCCTGTTTTTTTCCATGACCGGGCCGTCTGAAAATGTGCAGTTTGGGTTTTCAGACGGCCTCGGTTTTAAATTTTTCCAACCAAAGCCGCCAGTCGTTGTCTATCGGCGCTTGTACGGTCATCCGGCTGCCGTCTTCTATGCTTTGAAAACTGAGGCTTCGCGCATGCAACATCAGGCGTTGCGTGCCGATATGTTCGGCAACGGTATGGTTTTGGCGCAAATCGCCGTAGTTGGTGTCGCCGACGATGGGGTGGAAAATGTGTTTCATATGGCGGCGGAGTTGGTGTTTGCGACCGGAGTGCGGCGTAAGTTCGGCCCACGAATAACGCGAGGTCGGGTAACGCAGGGCGGATTGGAACGGCAACTCGGTTTGTGCCAGACAGCGGTAGGCGGTTTGCGCTTCCTGCAAAGTCGCTTCGGTCTGCGCTTCGGCAATTTTGTCGGGCATATATTTGAGGGCGTAATCAATCAGGCCGTCTGAAGGCAGATGACCGCGAACAATCGCCCAATAGGTTTTTTCGATGGTTTTGTTTTCAAACTGCTGCGTCAATAACCGTGCAGCTTCCGTATCGAGGGCAAACAGCAAGACGCCGGAAGTCGGGCGGTCGAGGCGGTGGACGGGATAGACGTGCTGCCCGATTTGGTCGCGCAGGGTCTGCACGGCAAAACGGGTTTCGTGTTTGTCTAACCAGCTTCGGTGCACCAGCATTCCGGCAGGTTTGTTGACGGCGATAGTGCGGCTGTCGCGGTGGATAATATCGAGCATGGCGGAGCAGTTGAATAAAAGCAGATATTGTAACGGGCTTTTGAAAATGTGGCAGGCACACTTGCCGCCGAAACCCAACTTTCAGACGGCCCGCCCCTTTCGGGTTACAATACTGCACATAAAAACTCGAAGGAAAAGCCGTGAGCCTGCTCAAAAAACTGCCCAAACCCATGCTGCCCGACGAAACACGCCGCGATATTCAGGCGCGCGAGTCGTATCATGTATTGAAGATTATTTCCGAATTTGTCGAAGCCGGCGAAGAATTGCGCGCCATTCAGCCAGCCGTCAGCATTTACGGCAGCGCGCGCACGCCTGAAAACCATCCCGACTACGCGTTCACATTGCGCTTGGCACGCAAGCTGTCGGATGCCGGATTTTCCGTGATTTCCGGCGGCGGGCCGGGCATTATGGAAGCAGCCAACAAAGGCGCGTTTGCAGGCGCAAGTCCGGCGGTGGGGTTGAATATCGTGTTGCCGCACGAGCAAAAAGCCAATCCGTATCAGGATTTGTCGATTAAATTCCAACACTTCTTCCCGCGCAAAGTCATGTTCGTCAAACACGCCGTGGCATATGTCGTCATGCCCGGCGGTTTCGGCACATTGGACGAATTGTTTGAAAGCCTGACTTTGGTGCAAACCGGTAAAACGCCCGACCGCCCGATTATCTTAGTGGGCAAAGCATTTTGGGCGGGACTGTTGGACTGGATACGCGAGCAGTTGCTGGGTAGAAACCTGATCTTGGAAGAGGATTTGAACCTGATCCGCGTCATCGACGACGAAGACGAAATCATTGAAGAAATCTTCGCCCATTACGAAAACCGCTTGGAAGATTTGTCCGAACACCAAAATGCTTGGTCGCTGGGACTGTAAACAACTAAGGTTTCAACTGAAAAAAGGCGGTTATCCCAGCTGCCCTTTGCTTCATTAATAAAGGGCCGTCTGAAAATGTTTTCAGACGGCCTTTTATCTTCTTTCAAAGCGTTTAATTGTTTTCCCACTCGACATGCTCACTCAAGAAGCCGCCGCTTTGGTGCGCCCAAAGTTTGGCGTACAGACCTTGTTTCTCGAGCAACTCGGTGTGGCTGCCTTCTTCGATGATGCGGCCTTTGTCCAAGACGATGAGGCGGTCCATCGCGGCGATGGTGGAGAGGCGGTGGGCGATGGCAATCACGGTTTTGCCCTCCATCATTTTGTCGAGGCTTTCTTGGATGGCGGCTTCGACTTCGGAGTCGAGCGCGCTGGTGGCTTCGTCAAGCAATAGAATTGGCGCGTCTTTGAGCATAACGCGGGCGATGGCGATACGTTGGCGCTGGCCGCCGGAAAGTTTCACGCCGCGTTCGCCAACGTGTGCATCATAGCCGCGTCGGCCTTTGGCATCGCTTAAGTTAGGAATAAAACCGGCTGCCTCGGCACGTTCGGCGGCGGAAATCATTTCGGCTTCGGTCGCATCGGGACGGCCGTAGATAATGTTGTCGCGGACGGAGCGATGCAGCAGGGAGGTATCTTGCGTCACCAAACCGATTTGGGCGCGCAGACTTTCTTGGGTAACGCTGTCCACGTTTTGGCCGTCGATCGAAATCGTGCCGCTTTGCGGTTCGTAAAAGCGCAGGAGCAGGTTGACGATGGTGGATTTACCCGCGCCGCTGCGACCGATCAAGCCGACTTTTTCGCCGGGTTTGATGTTCAGATTAAAGCCGTTGAGGAGTGGTTTGCCTGCTTCGTAGGAGAAATCGACGTGATCAAACTTGATTTCGCCCCGGGTGACTTTCAGCGGCAGGGCTTGCGGTTTGTCGAGGATGGTGTGGGGTTTGGACAGGGTGGCCATGCCGTCGTTGACGGTACCGATGTTTTCAAACAATCGGGCGGATTCCCACATGATGTATTGCGACAAACCGTTCACACGCAATGCCATGGCCGTGGCGGTGGCTACCGCGCCCACGCCGACTTGGCCGTGATACCAAAGCCAAATGCCCAAGGCGGTCGTACCGACGGTCAGCGAGCTGTTGACGATAAAGCTGCAAGTGTGCAGCAGCGTTGCCAAACGCATTTGGGCATGGACGGTTACCATAAACTCTTCCATCGACTGCTTGGCATAAGCGGCCTCGCGTGCGCCGTGTGAGAAAAGTTTGACAGTAGCGATATTGGAATAGGCGTCGGTAATGCGGCCGGTCATCAACGAGCGTGCATCAGCTTGGCGTGCAGCGGTTTTGCCGAGTTTGGGAATCAGGAAGCGCATAATCATCGCGAATCCAATCATCCAGCAGATAAACGGCACGATAAGCCAGGCATCGAATGAGGACAGAATCACGCCGGAAGTGATGAAGTACACCAGCACATACACAACCATATCGGCGACGGTCATCACGACATCGCGCAGCGCCAGCGCGGTTTGCATGACTTTGGCGGATACGCGTCCTGCAAATTCGTCCTGATAAAAGCCCAGGCTTTGACCCAGCATCAGGCGGTGGAAGTTCCAGCGCAGGCGCATGGGGAACACGCCTTGCAGGGTTTGCAGGCGCACACTGGACGCGAAAAAGGTCCAAACGGCAAAAAATGCCACCATGGCCATCATGCCGATTAAAGCACGGCCTTTTTCAACAAAAAGCGTTTGCGGCGTATACGTGCCGAGCCAGTCAACCACCTTGCCCATAAATTGGAACATCAAGGCTTCCATGATGCCGACGCCGACCGTAAACACGGCCAACACGGCAATCCATTTGCGCACGCCTTCAATGTTGCTCCAAATAAACCGCCACAACCCTTTTTCTGGCGTTTTCGGAGCGGCTTCTGGATAAGGGTCGATGCGGGACTCGAACCATGAGAATATTTTTTTAATCATTGTTTTTGCAAATGTGATAAGACGGTCAGGCCGTCTGAAAAGAGGTGTTCAAATACATTCAAGACTGTATTTTACGGGAAAAATCCAACTGATGACAGCGGATACCGTCAGGCCGACCAAACCAATCTATTGGCTTGACCATCTAAAAATCCCTTTTCTTTACATAAAACAAAGGCCGTCTGAAACTTTTCAGACGGCCTTTGCTGGATTTAGGTTGCCCTTAAAAATCACTCTTTACGTTGACGGCCCAAATCGGCAGCGGCAGTAAACAAAACGTCGGTGGAAGAGTTCAATGCAGTTTCTGCAGAGTCTTGAATCACGCCGATAATGAAGCCGACGGCAACCACCTGCATGGCCACATCGTTATCGATACCGAACAGGCTGCACGCCAAAGGAATCAGCAGCAACGAGCCACCGGCCACACCGGATGCACCGCACGCGCTGACAGTAGCCACCAGGCTCAACAGCAGGGCGGTGGCGAAGTCAACCGTAATGCCTTGCGTGTGCGCCGCAGCCATCGCCAAAACGGTAATGGTGATTGCCGCACCGGCCATATTGATGGTTGCACCCAATGGAATGGAGATAGAGTAAGTGTCTTCGTGCAGGCCCAGTTTTTTCGCCAATGCCATGTTCACAGGGATATTGGCGGCGGAAGAACGGGTAAAGAAGGCATACACGCCGCTTTCGCGCAGGCAGGTAAACACCAGCGGGAAAGGATTGCTGCGGATTTGCGTCCACACAATAATCGGATTGACCACCAAAGCGATAAACAGCATACAGCCAAGCAATACGGCCAACAGCTGCATATAACCGGCTAGCGCTTCAAAACCGGTTTCCGCAATGGTAGAGGACACCAAGCCGAAAATACCCAACGGCGCAAAACGGATAATCCACTTCACAACCGTCGAAACGGTATCGGCCAAGTCGGCCGCCACTTGGCGGGTCGTATCCGAACCGTGATGGCGCAAAGCCGCGCCCAATACCAAAGCCCAAGCCAAAATGCCGATATAGTTGGCATTGGCCAGCGCGTTAATCGGGTTGGCCACCAAATTCATCAGCAGCGTTTTCAACACTTCGATAATGCCGGAAGGCGGCGCAACGGATACATCGCCGGCCGTACGCAGAATCAGCGTGGTCGGGAATGCCATACTGGCGACAACCGCCACCACGGCCGCGGCAAACGTACCAAAAATATACAAAATCAAAATCGGTTTGATGTGGGCCTGATTGCCTTTTTGGTGTTGCGCAATGGCGGCAGTCACCAAAACGAATACCAAAATCGGTGCGATAGCCTTAAGCGCACCGACAAACAGGCTGCCCAGCAGTCCTGCGCTGATACCGACTTGCGGCGCAACTGCACCCACAAGAATACCTAAAACCAAGCCGATGGCGATTTGTACCACCAGGCTGACGCTGTTGATCGCGTTTAAAAGCGGATTGCCACTTGCCATATCCGTTCCTTCAATTTAAAGATATGTTAAAAAAGTCTTACATTCTAAAATAAAAAATCATTTGTCGGCGAGGTTTTCATGCACACCTCACAAAAACAGCATCAAAGTTTAGCATTTATGACACAGTTGGCACTTTATGCTAAAAATGCAGTCAAAACTGCTCAAACCCTACTTTAAAGTATGCCCATACTGTTGCCTTATCCCTCTGCATCTTGATTTCAGACGGCCTGAAATCTGCGCCATAAGGCCGCATACAAAGGCAACTTCATCAATCAAAATACAAAAACATAAATATTACAATCAGATAGAAACAAACCAAAATCCGCCCTTAAGTCGCCTTTTGCAACGTTATCGCGCTAAATTTCCGTTTACAACCATAGCCTGAAACCTTGCAGAAATAATGTTAAAATCCCCAAACTGAAGAATTGTCGCTGTCGAACACACATCATGACCAAACTGACCTACCCTGTTTTATTTGCATCATTGGCGCTCGCCTACGGACACGCGTTGGCAGTAGATACTTCCGTTCCCAAAGCGGAAGACTACGAGGCTGTTCCCGAATCCGAAATGCCCAAGCAGCCCAAAGACGACCAAACAGGCAAACTCAAGCCCAAATTCCCCGTCAAAATCGACACCCAAGACAGCGAAATCAAAGAAATGCTTGAAGAATACCTGCCGCTGATTACCCAGCAGCAGGACGAAGAGCTGGACAAAGAGCAGGTCGGCTTCCTCGCTGAAGAAGCACCCGACAACGTCAAAACCATGCTCCGGACCAAAGGCTATTTCAATAGCAACGTCAATATTCAAGACCACGGCGAAAGCTATACCGTCAACGTCACCCCCGGCCCGCGCACCAAAGTCGACAACGTCAGCGTGGCCATCCTCGGCGACGTATTGAATGACGACAACTTGGCCGAATACTACCAAAATGCGATGGAAAACTGGCAACAGCCAGTTGGCGAAAACTTCGACCAAGACGGCTGGAGTGCAAGTAAAACCTCCGTCCTCAGCGCGGTAACACGCAAAAAATACCCTTTGGCGAAACTCACTACCACCCAAGCCACCATCAATCCCAATACCCAAAAAGCCGATTTGAACGTCATCGTAGAGAGCAACCGCCCCATTTACTTTGGCGAGTTCCAAATTACCGGCACACGCCGCTACCCTGAGAGCGTGGTTTCCGGCATGGCGCGCTTCCAACCCGGTTCGCCTTACGACTTAGACAAAATCCTCGACCTGCAACAGGCGCTCGAGCAAAACGGCCACTATTCCGGCGCGTCCGTACAAGCCGACTTCGATCAACTGCAAGGCGACCGCGTTCCCGTCAAAATCAACGTGACCGAAGTCAAACGCCACAAACTGGAAACCGGTATCCGCTACGACTCCGAATACGGAATCGGCGGCCGCATCGCCTACGACTATTACAACCTCTTTAACAAAGGTTATATCGGTTCCATCGTTTGGGACATGGACAAATACGAAACCACGCTGGCCGCCGGTATCAGCCAACCGCGCAACAACCGCGGCAACTACTGGACAAGCAACGTTTCCTACAACCGCTCGACCACGCAAAACCTTGAAAAACGCGCCCTGACCAGCGGTATTTGGTATGTCCGCGACCGCAACAATATCGATGCCCGCTTCGGCCTCGAATTCATTACCGAAGACCGCAAAGTCCCCGACACCAGCTACGATTTGGGCCGAAGCCATGCCACCATGCTGACCGCCTCATGGAAACGGCAAAGCATCGAAACCGAGCTGCATCCTCAAAACGGCTACTACCTCGACGGCAAAATCGGCACGACTCTGGGCAAACTCCTCTCCTCCACCCAAATGGCACGCGCTACGGCACGGGCAGGCTATTTCTTCACACCTGAAAACAAAAAACTCGGTACGTTCATCGTACGCGGCCAGGCAGGCTACGTCTATGCCCGCGAAGGCGAAGAAGTGCCGTCCAGCCTGATGTTCCGCACCGGCGGCGCGACTTCCGTACGCGGTTACGAACTCGACAGCATCGGCTTGGCCGGCCCCAACGGCTCCGTCCTGCCGCAACGCGCCTTGGTGGTCGGCAGCCTCGAATATCAATTCCCGGTTACCAAAAGCTTCTCCGGCGCCATCTTCCACGATGTCGGCGATGCGGCAAGCAACTTCAAACACATGACCTTAAAACACGGTACCGGCTTGGGTGTGCGCTGGTTCAGCCCGGTTGCGCCGTTCTCTTTCGATATTGCCTACGGCCATCACGACAAGAAAATCCGCTGGCACATCAGCTTGGGCACAAGGTTTTAACAAACATACTCACCATCCATTCTTTCAGACGGTCTCAGCCATTTCAGGCCGTCTGAACAACAGACAAACAGAAAAATATCATGACCGATACTGCAAACACTTCCACGTCATCTGAACAACAGCCCACCCCGCCAAAGCGCAAAAAACGCCTGTTGCGCGGCTTTGTCCTGTCCGCCTTGGGCGTATTGACCGTTTCCGCCGGCGCGATCGGCTGGCTGGTCGGTACGGAATCGGGTTTGCGTTTCGGTTTGTACAAAATCCCGTCATGGTTCGGTGTCAAAATCTCCTCGGATACGCTGAAAGGTACGCTGATTGAAGGTTTTGAAGGCGACAAATGGTTGATTGAAACAGAAGGTGCAGATGTCAAAATCAGTAGCTTCCGCTTTGATTGGAAACCGTCCGAGCTGACCCGTCCGTCCTTGCACATTACCGAAGTCGTGGCCGGCGACATCGCCATCGTGACCAAACGCACGCCGCCTAAAGAAGAAGAGCCTTCAAAAGGCCTGCCCGACAGCATAGACCTGCCCGTTACCGCCTATCTCGACCGTTTGGAAACCGGCAAAATCAGCGTGGGCAAGCGTTTTGACAAGCAGACCGTCTATCTCGACCATCTGCACGCGGCCTATCATTACGACAAAAAAGAACACCGCCTCCACATCAAAACCGCCGATACGCCATGGAGCAGCTCGACAGGCGCGGTAGTGCTTGGTTTGAACAAACCCTACGTCCTCAATACCGCCATCTACACCAAAGGCCAGCTTGAGGGCGAAACCATACACGGCACGGTGCGCCTGTGGGGCAGCCTGCAAGACGTGTACACCGACCTGCTGCTCGACGGCGACAACGTTCATTTGTCTGCCAAATCCACCATCCACCCATTCGCCGACAGCCTCAACGAAACCGTCGGCGAAATCCTGGTTAAAGGTTCCAACATCAATCCGCAGGCCTTCCTGCCCACCCTGCCCAAAGCACGTCTGAATTTCGACGCCACCACCATTCCGTCCTTTACAGACGGCGTTGCGCTGGAAGGCTCGATAGACTTGGAAAACGACCAAGCCGGTTTTGCCGATGAAAATCAGATTCCTGTCAAACGCATCCTCGGCGAATTCATCGTCGACGACAAAGGCACGGTCATGATTGAAGACATCGGCGTCGGCCTGCTCAAAGACGGCAGCATCGACGTATCCGGCTCAATCGACACCGCCCAAGACCAGCTCAAACTCGCACTGGGCATCAACAATACCGGCGCAGACGACTTTGTGCGTCAAAACATCGCAGGCCGTCTGAACGGCAGTATCGACGTCAAAGGCGAAACCTCCTCCCCCGTTGTCAACTGGAATCTCGACAGCGGATTTGCGCGTACAGACGGCATGCTGTTTTTCCAAACCGACAAACAGCTCGGCCAGCGCACGCTCAAGCTCGACAAAGTCCGCCTGGTTCCGCAAAACGGCGGCGAACTCAACGCCAAAGGCTCGCTCGAACTCTTCAAAGACCGCAAACTGCAGCTGGACATCGTCAGCAAAGCCTTCAACCCTGCGCGCATCGATCCGCAGCTTCCGCAAGGCAGCGTCAACGGCAACATCAACTTGACCGGCATACTGGCGCAAGAGAAATTCGCCGGCAAAATGCAGTTCGCACCGAGTACGCTCAACGGCGTTCCGCTCAGCGGCAAAGCCGACGTCGCCTATGAAAACAAACACCTCACGCGCGCCCTGACCGACCTGACCCTCGGCAGCAACATCGTCAAAACCAACGGCAGCTTCGGCAAAAAAGGCGACCGCCTCAACCTCAACATTACCGCCCCCGATTTGTCGCGTTTCGGCTTCGGCTTGGGCGGCCTGCTCAACGCGCGCGGCTACATCTCCGGCAGTTTTTCAGACGGCCTCAAAACCCTTGAAGCCGATTTGAACGGCGAAGCGCGCAACTTCAAAGTCGCCGATACCGTCAACATCCGTACCCTCGACTTCAAGCTCAAAGGTTCGCCCGACACCAATCGTCCGTTGAGTGCCGATATTAAAGGCGAACACATCGCCGTATCCGGCGGCGCGGCCATGATTGACAACGTCAACCTGCTCATCAGCGGCACAGGCTCGCACCACCACATCCACGGCAACAGCAGCATGGCGGTGGACAGCAAACGCTACAAGCTCGACCTCGACGCCACCGGCGGCCTCAACAAAGACCAAACCCAATGGAAAGGCACGGTTGATACGCTCGACATCAACGGCGCGTTCAACCTCAAACTGCAAAACCGCCTCAACCTCGAAGCCGGCAGCGAACGCGTTTCCCTCAGCAGCGCACGCTGGGCGGCCATGGGTGGCAGCCTCAACCTGCAAAATTTCGTTTGGGACAAGAAAGCCGGCATTACCAGTAAAGGCAGCGCACAAAATCTGCACATTGCCGAATTGCACAACTTCTACACTCCGCCTATCGAACACAACCTCGTCTTGGGCGGCGACTGGGATTTGGCGTACAGTCAAAACGCGCGCGGCTTCCTCAACATCAACCGTCAAAGCGGCGACATCATTCTGCCGAGCAAAGACCCGAAAAACAAACAGCCTTTGGGACTTTCCGCGCTCGCCCTGCGCACCCGTTTCCAAAACGGCCGCATCGACAGTACGCTGGAAGGCAACACTCGCTTCGGCAAAGTTAACGGCACGCTCGGCATCGCGCAACAGTTTGGCAACAATATCAACAATGCCCCTGTCAGCGGCAAAGTCAATATCAGCGTTCCCGATTTGAGCTCGCTCAAATCCTTTATGCCGGCGACAGCCCAAGGCATTGCAGGCCGTCTGAACGCGACCGCCACCATCGGCGGCCGACTCGGTTCGCCTACCGTCAACAGCAACCTCGACCTCCAAACCAATTACGGCCGTGCCGACGGTACCGTCAACATCGGCCAAGGCACCAGCTTCGATACCGCCCCTCTGAGCGGCAAACTCAACCTGAACGTTGCCAACCTCGAAGTCTTCCGCAACTTCCTGCCCGTCGGCCAAACCCTCAAAGGCCGTCTGAACGCCGCCGTCAACTTGGCAGGCCGTCTGAACGATCCGCAACTGAGCGGCCTGATTAACGGCGACAACCTCTATTACCGCCATCAAACCCAAGGCCTGATTCTCGACAACGGCGTATTGCGTTCACGCCTGCAGGGTCAAAAATGGGTGATCGACAGCCTAAAATTCCACCGTGGCGGCACGATTGAGCTCAAAGGTGCGGTCAACCTTGCCAACGCCAACCCCGATGTCGACGTGGACATCGTCTTCGACAAATACCGCACCCTCTCGCGTCCAAACCGCCGACTGCAGCTCTCCGGCGCGGCCAAAGTCCTCTACAATCCGGGAAAAGGCGTATCGCTCAACGGCACGCTCAATACCGACTACGGTATGTTCGGTTCGCAAAAATCCTCCATGCCGACCCTCGACGATGATGTGGTTGTATTGGGCGAAACCCCAAAAGAAGCAACGGCCACCACGCCGATTAATATGAACCTTGTCTTGAATATCAACGACAATGTCCGTTTTGTCGGCTACGGCGCAGACGTTACCATCGGCGGCAAACTGGCCATCACGTCCCGTCCGGACGAAGCCGTACAAGGCGTTGGTACCGTGCGCGTTGTCAAAGGCCGCTACAAAGCCTACGGCCAAGACCTCGACATCACCAAAGGATCGGTTTCCTTTGTCGGCCCGCTGACTAATCCAAACCTCAACATCCGTGCCGAACGCCGCCTCTCCCCGGTCGGCGCTGGCGTCGAAGTCCTCGGCAGCCTCAATAATCCGCGCGTAACCTTGGTTGCCAAAGAAGCCATGAGTGAAAAAGACAAACTCTCCTGGCTCATCCTCAACCGTGCCAGTAGCGGCAGCGACGGTGACAACGCCACGCTCTCCGCGGCCGCCAGCGCGCTGCTTGCCGGCCAAGTCAACGACCGCATCGGCCTTGTGGATGATTTGGGCTTTACCAGCAAACGCAGCCGCAACGCCCAAACAGGCGAGCTCAACCCTGCCGAACAAGTCCTGACCGTCGGCAAACAGCTCACCAACAACCTCTACGCAGGTTATGAATACGGCATCTCCAGCGCCGAACAATCCGTCAAACTCGTGTACCAACTGACCCGCGCCATCCAAGCCGTTGCCCGCATCGGCACGCGCTCCTCCGGCGGCGAGTTGAAATACACCATCCGCTTTGACAACTGGTTCGGCAAAGACGAACCCGAGCCGGAAGAACAACACTAAAAGCCGTGAAAAAGGCCGTCTGAAATTCATCTTTCAGACGGCCTTTATCTTGTTCTACCGTATTAGAATCTTCAGCCATACTCAAAAAACAAAGGTCAACGGCGCAAGTTTAAAAATAAATGCAGCTAAAAAAGTGAACGGCAAACCATGGCTTATTCAAGGTTAGCGATAAATCAAGCAGATACAAAAAGGCCGTCTGAAACTGACAGGGGTAGGTTTCAGACGGCCTTTTTTTTAATCATCGAAATATCTTGTGCATGGCGTTGCTGATTAATTCGAGCTGTTTCTTATATTCGCGGCAACGGGGGCAGAGCGACAGGTGGACGGCAAGGGCAATGCGGTTAAAAAGACTGAGACGCACTTGGTCTTGCTGTTTGGAAATCAGATCAGTTATTTTGCGGCATTTTTTCATGGCGTTTTCCTCTCAGGCATGGGAGAACCATTTGATTTGCAGACACTGGCGCAAGGTTTCGCGCGCGCGGTGCATGATGGTGTGATAGTTGGCATGGCTGATGCCGCATTGCTCGCGGATTTCATCGCTTGAAAAACCGAGAATTTCTTTCATGGTAAACACGCGGGCGGTGTTTTCCGGTAGATGGTAGAGGCAGGTCTGCAAAACTTGGTAGAACTCTTTATTGTTCAAACTGGCTTCGGGCGAGTCCCAACCCTGAGGCTGTCCTTCGTCCGTCCAATGCCCGTCGGCGGCAAAATGTCCTTCAAAGGCTTCATCCAAGGCTTCCTCGTCGCGCGTGACGAAAACTTGGCGTTGCCGCCCGATTTGGCGCAGGCAGTCGGTAATTTTGTTTTTTAAGATTGCAAACAACCAGCTGCTCACTTGGGCGCCGCCTTTGAAACCCTCGGCCGCACGGTAGGCGGAAAGCATGGTTTCCTGTACGAGGTCCTCCGCCAAATCGGGGCGGTCGGGCAGCTGGATATGGGCAAAGCGCAGCAGCAGTTTACGGGATTCGGCAAGTTCGGCATCGGTCAGTTCGGGTAGGGCCATAATGTATCAGTATGAAAGGAATGATCAATATGCTTCTGATTTTACGCTGATACGGAAAGAGCATGCGATTGAATCTATAAACGATTTCAGTAGTATTTTTGTTTTACCGAAACCGACTGCGTCTGTTTCAGACGGCCTTGGTTTATGCCGCAACCAAAATGCCCTGTTCCAACCATTCCGTCCATTTTTGCCTTAATGCATCCTGCCAAGCGTTTTCAGACGGCATGAACTCTGCCAGCATGGTTTGCAGGCCGTTTAGGGAAGTGGGCGTCTCTGCCAGCGTTTCCAGCAATAAGGCGTCGAAATCGTCGAGCGTTTGATACATCACGTCGTCTTCCTTATCGCGCCACACCAAAACAGCGGTTTCCGCCTCCTGCAATTCGTCGGTCACGTCATACTGATAACGGCGCACAAAGGCGGCGGGAAAAAGGATGTAGGCCAAATCGTCTGAATCATCATGAACTGTTTGGCTATCGGTTTGAGCGGTTTCGGCGAGCAGCTGGGTGTGTTCAAAGTCCATCAATGCCAAGAGGTCGTCTGAAAGCGGCAGGCTTTGGCAATATCGGAGGAACTCGCCGGGGATTTCTTGAAAATAGGGGGTTTGGGCGCGCGCGTCGCGGACGAAACCTTCTTTCAGATGGCTCCATTCTTCGCTGTCAAAGTATTGCAGCGTTTCGGTATAACAGCGGTCGATAAAGCTGTGAATATTGTTGCGTATCAGGCGGATATAGACGTTCAGGCGCTCTTGCGGCAATCCGTCTGCGGCTTTGCCTTCGCGTATGGCTTGGGCAAAGCGGTGTTGGTATTGGGCGGAAGTTTCAGGCTGCACGGCGGTATTCCTTTCCGGCACGCGTTTGATATTCGGCAATTTTGGCGACTTCGGCTTCGAGTTCGGCAAAAGGCGGAAAATTGAAATCGCGTTCCAACAGGGTGGGCGGAATCGTCGGCAGTTTGGCATAGGCTAGTTCGAGCAAATCCCAAACAGTCGGCAATACTGCGGCGCCATGCGTATCAATCAATAATTCGGGTGTTTCCACACCATGCCCGGCAATATGGATATAGCACACGCGCCCTGCGTCCACATTTTCTAAAAAGGCTTCAGGCGACAACAGGCCGTGATTAACGGCGTTGACGTAAATATTGTTCACATCCAAATGAATACCGCAGTCGGCTTCACGGGCAACGGCATTGAGGAACTCAACCTCGTTCATTTCGGCAAGCGGAGAATGCAGGTAGTAGGAGGTGTTTTCCACGGCAATACGGCAGCCCAACCGATCCTGCACTTCGCGGATACGCCGCGCGGTATGTTGCACCATATCATCAGTGAAAGGCAGCGGCAACAAATCGTAAAGATGACCGCCGTCGTGGCAGTAGCTCAAATGGTCGGAGAAAAATGTGCAGTCATAACGGCGCATCATTTCTTTGATTCCGTCTATCAAATCGGTATCCAGCGGGGCTTGGCCGCCCAACGACATGGATAATCCGTGCAATGCCAGCGGCAGCCGTTCCGCCACGCGGTCAAACTGTTTACGCGCCCTGCCGCCCATTTTCAGCCAATTTTCGGGGGCGGCTTCGATAAAGCGTATCGGGCTGTCGTCTGAAAGCGAGAGGAAGTCTTCCGCCAAGTCGCGGCGGTAGCCCAAGCCTGCGTGTTGAATCATGGTGATGTCCTGTTATGATGCCGTATGAACGACAAAGTCGCATTTTTGTTTATAAAATGCGACTTTGTTAAAGGTATGTTCAGGATTATTTAGAACCGCATTTACCTTCGCCGCATTTGCCTTCTACTACTTTGGCAGCTTTGGCTTTAGATGCTTTGCCTTTTTTGGCGTGTGCTTTTTTCATGGCTGCGCCGCAAGAACCTTCACCGGCTTTGGCAGCCGCGCCGCAAGTACCTTCGGCAGCTTTAACAGTTTTCTCAACGGCCACGTCACTGGCAGCTTTATCAGCGGCAACAACACCGGCAGCCAAAGACAGGGACAGTGCACCGGCCAGAGCAGCAGCTACATTTTTTTTCATTTCAACTTCCTTTTTAAAATATGGGTTTTAAAACAAATCAAGGGATAATATCGGGCATTTAAAGTCGGCCCGCGACCATTAATCCTTAAAGATAATCCTTAAAGAAAATACTTGATGCGGCAACAGCGTTTCTTCAGCAGTGCATCCAAAGACAGACGGCCTGCGCCCTGCAATAGGACAGGAAATAAAACAACCAAATAAATCAGTGCCATTTTATAACCGTTGTCGCACACATTGTACCCTAAGCCGGCATGTACCGCAGACCATGCGACAGCCGTTACGACCATCAATCCCAGCGCGGACAGCCGCGTTGCCAAGCCAACGATGAGCAGTGCAGGCAAAACCAGTTCCGCCCACATCGCCAAATTCCAGTTGACCGTATCCGACAACAAATTGAATGGAAAGGGAAATTGGCTGTTGATATCTGCAAACCAGTTTTCCCCGTTCCATTTTTCCAAGCCGGATTCAAGAAATTCATACGCGGCAAAAAGCCTGAGTGCCAACAAGCCGAAAGCGGCCTGCCAAGAGGGATTGGATGGGGTGTTCATTTATTTTCCTAATCGATGTGTGTCGAATGGGATGGGACAGAAAATCCATCGGCACCATCCCATTTTTCATGCCTGTTTAGACGCGGCAGCTTTAAAAAACTGACAAAACAAATGAAGATATTTTCTTATTCATTGTTTTATAAAGATTAAAAATTCAAAAGGCCGTCTGAAACACCATGCTTGATTGGTTTCAGACGGCCTTTGATGATGATTGCAATCCATTAATCCGCTTGTTTGCACAATTCGACAATTTCTGCGCCGTATTTGTCGGTTTTTTCCTCATTCATGCCGTGGATTTCCGCCAACTCCGCCAAATCTTGCGGCCGTCGGGCGGCAATGGCGCGCAGGGTAACTTTGCTGCATATCTGATAGGCTTCGATGCCTTCATGGCGGGCAGTATCGATGTTCCACTGAAGCAGGCGGCGCATCAATCGGCGTTTGCGTTTGTCCTCTTCGCTCAGGCCGTCTGAAAACAGGCGGCAGATGTTTAAAATGCCCTCGCCGTATTGTTCGATGCGTTTTTCGCCGAGTTTATACACGCCTAAAAGGTCGATGGGTTCGGCTGGCGTATTGGTCAGCAAGTCGTCCATACTTTCGTTGGAGAATACCGTTCCCAGCGTTACTTGATCGGCACTTGCCTGCTGCTCGCGCCAAGTTTCCAAAGCCTGTTTTAAGACCTGTTCGCGCTCGTTCAAGCTGTGGATAACTTGTGCGCTGTCTGTGGAAACCGTACCGGCTTCGGCAGTTTCGCAAACGTCGAGTATCTCCAAACCGAATTTATTGATTTTCGCCTCGCCCAAGCCGTAGATTTGATGTAAATCCTCCAAACTTCGGGGCATTTTCTCGACAATATCGCGCAGGGTTTTGTCGCCGCAAACCACATAGGCAGGCACTTCCTCTGCCCGGGCGCGTTGTTGCCGCCATTGGCGCAATGCCTGCCACAAACGCTCTTCGCGCTCGGTACGCAACCAATCGTCTTTCGGCTTTTGGGTAGCCGTTTTTTCGCGGCGTAGGGGGCGCAACATGACTTCGGTTTCGCCCTTGAGGACTTTTTTTGCCGCTTCGGTCAGCTGCAGGGCTTGATGTTGCTCGACATTGACGGTGAGATAGCCCAGGCTGATGCACTGGCGGATGACACTGCGCCATTCCTTGTCGGTCTGTTCGCTACCGATGCCGAATGTGGATAACTTGTCATGGCCGTTGCGCTGTATCCAATCATCGCTTTTACCGCGTAAAAGGTTGGTGATGTAACCGGCGGCAAAACGTTGTCCGGCGCGGTACACGCAGCTGAGTAATTTTTGCACCAACACTGTGCCGTCAAACCGCACAGGCGGATGCAGGCAGTTGTCGCAATGGCCGCAAGGTTCGGATTCTTCGCCGAAATGTTTGAGCAGCAGTACGCGGCGGCAGGCGGCGGTTTCGCAGACGGAAAGCATGGCATCGAGTTTTTGCATTTCGATCTGCTTTTGCACCTCGTCGCTGTTGCCCTCGGCAATCCGTTCGCGCAGCAACACCCAATCGTTCAAGCCGTAACACAGCCAACTCACGGCAGGCAGCCCGTCCCGGCCGGCACGCCCCGATTCCTGATAGAAATGTTCGACACTCTGGGGCATATCGAGATGGGCGACAAAGCGCACGTCGGGTTTGTCTATGCCCATACCGAACGCCACGGTCGCCACCACAATAATATTGTCTTCATGCGTAAAGCGGCGTTGGTTTTCCTCGCGCACATCCATGCTCAAACCGGCATGATACGGAATCGCCTCCAAGCCGTTTTCACACAAAAACTGCGCCACATCCTCGACTTTTTTACGGCTTAGGCAATACACAATGCCGCTTTGCCCATGCATCTGCTTGCGGATGAAATCCAGCAATTGTTTTTTGCCATTGTTTTTCTCGATAACCTGATAATAAATATTCGGGCGGTCAAAGCTGGAGATAAATTCGGGCGCATTGTCCAAGTGCAGATAATGCTTGATGTCGGCGCGCGTGGCCGCATCGGCGGTAGCGGTCAGGGCGATGCGCGGGACGTTCGGATAGCGTTCGGCAAGCATGCCGAGCTGTTGATATTCAGGGCGGAAATCGTGTCCCCATTGGCTGACGCAATGCGCCTCATCAATGGCAAACAGGCTGACGGTTTGTTGGTCGAGAAAACGTAAAAAGCGGTCGGTAACCAAGCGTTCCGGAGCGACATAAAGCAGTTTCAGACGGCCTTGGGCAAGCTTGTCGGCAATCTCGCGCGCCTCATCTGCCGATGTACTGCTGTTGACTGCCGCCGCTTCAATCCCGGCCACATGCAGACTGGCCACTTGGTCGTTCATCAACGCAATCAGTGGCGATACGACAACCGCCACACCTTCGCGCATCAGCGCCGGAATCTGGTAACACAAAGACTTGCCCCCGCCCGTCGGCATCAGCACCATCAAACTCTCGCCGCCGGCCAAAGCATTGACGATAGCCTCCTGCTTGCCACGAAATTCGGGATAACCGAATACTTCGTGCAAAATCTGTTTGGCGGTCGGCTGAGGCATAATGGTTCCGTAGAATAGGGGAAAGCGTTATTTTAACGGTTTTACACCCGCGTATGTGCGGAACATTTTGCCGCCGCTTTTTCAGACGGCCTGAAATTCAATTCTATTAAATTTATTTAATTTTAAATAAAGATTTGTTTTATTTTGAATGAAATATATAAAGGCCGTCTGAAACCTGATATTAGGGTTTCAGACGGCCTTTCAAAGATAAAATCTTTAGGCTTTTTTGACGAACTCAGATTTCAAGTTCATCGCGCTGCCATCGATTTTACAACCGATATTGTGGTCGCCCTCTTGCAGGCGGATGCCTTTGACTTTGGTGCCTTGCTTGATGACCATAGAGCTGCCTTTGACTTTCAGATCTTTAATCAAGACAACCGTATCGCCATCTTGCAATACCGCGCCGTTGGCATCTTTGACTTCCAAGGCATCATCGCTTGCAGCCGCAGCATCGGCCTCGTTCCACTCGTAGGCGCACTCAGGGCAAACGTATTGAGCGCCGTCTTCGTAAGTGTATTCGGAGTGGCATTTCGGGCAGGGAGGTAGGGACATGAGGTTTCCTTATAAATATGATAAAAGAAGCGTAAAACGCAAATAATACAATGTCTAAATTATTGCTTCGCCTTGCTGCCGCCTGCGCCGTAAACGGCATTCCACGCCGCATCCAACATCTGACCGGCTTGTTGCAGCTTGGCATTTTGCTGCTCTTTCTGAGCCAAGGCCGTCTGAATTTCGCCTTTCAAACGGTCAATATCGGATTGCGCAGCCTGCAAACGGCGCTGCGCGCTTTCCAAATCGCTTTGCAGGGAAATGATTTTGCTGTCGTTGCTGTTTTGCTCATGCAAAGCGGCACGGTAAACCGATTGGACGGACAGCAAACGGTCTTCCGCCTCACCGGCATACGCGGCAGCGGCAGATAACATCATCAGGGCAAGTAAGGTTTTTTTCATGGGTTTTCCTTTAAAGTCGTTTGATTTGTAAAGTAAAGCGCAGAGCCGATTTTTCAGCCGCCAAGTTTACATAAATATGCTTGTTGGTCTTTGTTCTTGATGGCTTATTTTATCCAATCCGGACATTCAGACTGCCGATAAAAGTTAATTCAATCAGCAGTTGTAACAGGCAGGCGGCTATTATTTTCTCATATTCTCCGCCTTATTCCATTATTTTCTGGTTTTATTATAAAAGGCCGTCTGAAAAATTTTCAGACGGCCTTTTTGAGTTTCACAATGATGGCTCTGCCTCTCGTCAAAAAGCTTTCCTGTATTTTTAAATTACAGTCATATTTAAATATGTAAATATGATTTATTTATTGTAAAATTTATCCTTTAGTCATGCCGGAGCATATGGTGTTGCGGCTGTCTGCATCTTTTTTAATTCTTCTTCCATGAGAACCCTATGATGAAAAGCAACCATCTCGCCTATGCCGTTTTGGCAGCCCTACTATCTATCCAAACCCTGCCGGCTTCTGCAGCCAAATCTGATACCGCTTCTGCCGTCGAGGCATCCGGGCAAGAAGCGCAACAAGCCTCAGACTCTATCGCAAACTACGTTGACGACCAGATCGTCCAAGGCCCAGCAACCATTGATTTGGGCAATCAGGCCAAACTGAAACTGCCTGCAAAAATGGTCTTTGTGAAAAAAAATCGCGCCAATGCCATGATGAGGGAAGCAGGCAACGCCACAGATCCCAACCGCTACGGCCTGATTCTCCCCGAGTCGGAAAACGAGGACGGTGATACTAATTGGATGGTAGACCTAACCTTTACCGATTCCGGCTATATCAAAGACGATGATGCCAAAGAATGGGATGTTGAGGCCATGCTCGAGCAGCTGAAAGAAGGCACCGAGGAACAAAACAAAGAGCGAGCCTCCCGCAACATACCGGAAATAGAAACACGCGGCTGGGTAGAAAAACCGCAATATGATGCAAAGACCCATCGTCTGATTTGGTCGATTGACATTCTGAATAAAAACGAACCCGACCCCAATCCTACCATCAACTACAATACTTTCCAGCTGGGACGCGAAGGCTATATTGAATTGACTATGATCACCGATTTGAAAAGCATAGATCAATACAAACCTATTGTGCAAGAATTGTTGGGTAATATCGAATTCAATGAAGGCAAGCGTTACAGCGATTTCAATGCGGCAACCGACAAAGTGGCCGAATACGGACTGGCTGCCTTGGTCGGCGGTATCGCTGCAAAAAAACTGGGATTATTGGCCTTGGCCGGCGCATTACTGGCTAAATTCGGCAAACTGATTATTTTCGGTGCTGTTGCAGCAGGCGCATTGTTTAAGGGCCTATGGCGCAAAAAAGATAAAAACAAACCGAACGAAGAAGAATAAATAAATCCTGTTCAAAATAAAAAGGCCGTCTGAAACATTTCAGACGGCCTTTTATCATTCATGCCTTACGAACGTATCCGTTTCAACACTTCTTCTTTGCCGATTAATGCCAATACGGCATCGACGCTTGGGGTTTTTGCCGTACCGCAGACAGCGAGGCGCAGGGGCATGCCGAGTTTGCCCATTTTGATGCCTTCTTCGTCGCAGAAGGGTTTGAAGAGGTCGTGGATGGCTTCGGCGGTCCAGTCTTCCAGCCCTTCGAGGCGTTCGGCAAAGCGCAGCATACGGGCGGCGGCTTCGTCGTCCCAATGTTTCTGCACGTCTGCTTCGGCAGGGGTTTGTTTGACGTAGAAGTAGAGGCACTCGTCGGCAAGCGTGTTCAGGTCTTGGGCGCGGTCTTTGACCAATGCCAACACGTCTTCCAAAGCGGGCTTGCTGGTTTCATGGATATCGCGCAGGGCGAGGCGCGGTTTCACCATTTCAGCCAGTTTGTCGTTGGGCGTGATTTTGATGTGTTCGCCGTTGATCCAGTAGAGTTTCTTCAAGTCCATACGGCTTGGGGATGGGGAAACGTCTTTCAAATCAAACCATTCGATGAATTGTTCCATTGTGAAGAATTCGTCGTCGCCGTGCGCCCAGCCCAAGCGTGCCAAATAGTTGAGCATGGCTTCGGGCAGGATGCCCATTGCGCCGAAATCGGTAATGGCGACGGTATCGCCGCTGCGTTTGGAGATTTTTTTGCCTTGCTCGTTGAGAATCATGGGCAGGTGGCCGTATTCCGGCAGGGTAGCGCCGATGGCTTTTAAGATGTTGATTTGTTTCGGGGTGTTGTTCACATGGTCGTCGCCGCGGATAACGTGGGTAACGCCCATGTCGTAGTCATCCACGACGACGCAGAAGTTGTAGGTCGGCGTACCGTCGGCGCGGGCGATGATCAGGTCGTCGAGTGCTTCGTTGGGAATGGAGATTTCGCCTTTGACCAAGTCCGTCCATTTGGTGACGCCGTCCAAAGGTGTTTTGAAACGGACGACGGGTTGTACGTCGGCAGGGATTTCTGGCAGGGTTTTGCCTGCTTCGGGGCGCCAGCGGCGGTCGTACGTCGCCGTGCCTTCTTTTTCGGCTTTCTCGCGCATGGCTTCCAGCTCTTCTTTGCTGCAATAGCAGTAGTAGGCATGGCCTTTTTCTAAAAGTTCGGCAATGACTTCTTTGTAGCGGTCGAAGCGGCGGGTTTGGTACACGACGTTGTCGGCGTTGTCGTAATTCAGGCCGACCCATTTCATGCCGTCGAGGATGATGTTGACGGATTCGGCAGTAGAGCGCGCCAAGTCGGTGTCTTCGATACGCAATAGGAACTCGCCTTTATGATGGCGGGCAAACGCCCATGAGAACAGGGCGGTGCGTACGCCGCCGATGTGCAGGTAGCCGGTGGGGCTGGGGGCGAAACGGGTTTTGACGGTCATGATGGCTCCAAAGTCTTTGAAAACAGGTATTTTACTTTTTCGGCAAGGTTTAAACAATGTAAGGCCGTCTAAAAATAATGTCGGCGCAGAAGGACCGTCTGGGAACTTTTCTCCTGAAAACAAAACTAATGATAATCATTTCTTTGAAAGTATCCGCTCATGAACAAACGCGCTTTATTTGCCGCCCTCTCCCTCCTGCCCATTTTTGCCCAAGCCGAAATCAAAACTATCAAAGACGTATTGGGACGCGAAGTCAAAGTCGATGTCCCTGTCAAACGCGCGGTTTTGGCGTTTTACTATCCCGACTATATCGCGGTAACGGGTGCGGACAAATTTAAAAACGTCATCGGCATTTCGCGTGAGTTTTGGGAGAAATTCAATCCCGGCAGCTGGGCGATGTTCAAACAGAAGCTGCCTACGCTGCAAAACATTGCGGACATCGGCAACATCAGCACCGGCACGTTTTCACTGGAGAAAACGCTCGCGCTCAAGCCGGACGTATTGATTCTGGCCGACTGGCAGTATAAGGCCATCGCCACCCATCTGCCGCGCATTAAAGCGGCAGGCATACCCGTCGTCGTGGTCGATTTCAACGCCGAAACCGTCGCGCGGCACACGCGCAGTGCGGAAATTTTCGGCGAACTCAACGGTACGCAGGCGCGCGCCCAAAAAATTGCCGCCGAATACGCCCGAGGCATTGCCGACATCCAAAACCGCGTCGCGCGCGCCAAGCAGTCCAAACCGAAAATCTATATCGAGTTCGGCGACAAAGGCCCGTCCGAATACAGCTACACCTTCGGCAAAGATATGTGGGGCGCGATTGCCGACACAGCAGGCGGTAACAATATCGCCGCGCCTTACGTTAAAAACTGGGGACCGATAAACCCTGAAAAATTCCTGACGGCCAAACCCGACGTCATCGTCATTTCGGGGACGGAAAACGGCCATAAAGACAAGCCTGGCATTATGGCGATGGGCATAGGCATCAGCCAGGCCGATGCGCAACGCCGCCTGGCCGGATTTGTCAAACGCAAAGGCTGGGCAGACATTCCTGCTGTCAAAAACAAACGCGTTTACGGCATCTACCACACCGCCTCCCGCTCGCTCACCGATTTGGCCAGCGCGCAATTTATCGCCAAAACCCTGTATCCGCAGCAGTTTGCCGACATAGACCCAAACAAGACCTATCTGGACTTCTACCGCAAATACCTGCCCGTCGTGCCGGACGGTACGTTTTACATCCAATTGAAATAGCGGCTGCAAAAATCATTAGGTTCAGGCCGTCTGAAGATTCAGACGGCCTTTTACATGGATTACCGAAGGCTCAACCCCCTATCCAATTCCAAACGGCATCGCTCCATTTGCCGATACGGTAGAGAAACAAAGAATAGCTCTCCTGCATCAGGAACTTGGCTTTCTTGCTGCGCTCGTCAAAGCGCGTGGTCGGAGTGGCGGAGAACTGCGCGTCTGACAAGCCCAAATCGGCGGCCATTTCTTCGGCACGCGCCAAATGATACGGGTCGCTGACAACGATAATACTGCCGACTCCGTTGGCGTGCATGATGGGGATGATATTGCGCAGGTTTTCGTAAGTGTTGCGCGAAGTATTTTCAAACAGGATATTGTGCGCCGGTATGCCCTGCTTGAGCGCGTATCGGCGCCCCACTTCGGCTTCGGTCATAAATCCTTTTTTGGACGTACCGCCGGTGAAAATGATTTTACCGACCCGATGGCTTTGGTAGAGCGTGATGGCGTGGTTGATGCGCTCACGGAATACCGGCGACGGGCGTTTGTCCCACGCCGCCGCACCCAACACCACCGCCGCATCGGCATGAGCGTCCTTCGGCAAGGTTTGCAAACCTGTCCGGTAAATCTGCCATGTACCGGTCAAAAAAATACCGCACACCAGCAAAACGCTCAAAGCAAGTCCCCGAAACAGGTAATATCGCAGGCCATTGCGGCTTTTAAGCAGGGAAATCATCTTCAGACGGCCTTATCCAACCCCGTCAGCCGAGTAGGGCGGCAATGTTTTCCAACGGACGGCCGATGGCTGCGCGCGTAGGCGTGACCAAAACGGGACGCTCGAGCAGGGCAGGGTGTTCAGCGATTGCCTGAAGCAGGGCGGCATTGTCCAAATCGGGATTGTCCAAACCCAATTCTTTGTACAAATCGTCTTTTGTGCGCATCATGCCGCGCACCGATTCGATGCTGAGTTTGGCAAACATATCCTGCAAAGTCGCCAAATCAAGCGCGGTATCCAGATATTTGACTACATCGGCGGCAACGCCTTTTTCTTCGAGCAAAGCCAGCGCGGCACGCGATTTGCTGCAACGCGGGTTGTGATAAAGTGTGAATTCAGACGGCATGAAAGTCTCCGTATTATTGCAAAATCATTCAATGATGGCGGTTATTATCGTCTGCAACTGATTTTTACTCAAACTTTTTACTTGATATCTTGATACGAATCGGTAGGCATACCCACCAAACCGTTTTACAATAAACACAATTTCGATTGGCAACCTCAAGGATACAACCATGAAAGCCTTAACCGCCCTTCTACTGTCCGCCACCGTTTTTACCGCTGCGCCGGCCTTTGCCGCCGACGAAACGGCAGGTTGGCAGGACAACAAACCGCAAAGCCTGGAATCGCTCAAAGCCCCCGTGCGCGTGGTCAACCTTTGGGCAACCTGGTGCGGCCCCTGCCGTAAAGAAATGCCCGCCATGTCGGCATGGTACAAAGCGCAGAAAAAAGGCAGCGTCGATATGGTCGGCATCGCGCTGGATACCACTGACAACATCGGCAAGTTCCTAAAACAAACGCCGGTCAGCTATCCGATTTGGCGTTACACCGGCGCCAACAGCCGCAACTTCATGAAAGCCCACGGCAACAACGTCGGCGTATTGCCCTTTACAGTCGTTGAAGCGCCGAAATGCGGCTACAAACAAACCATCACCGGCGAAGTCAACGAAAAAAGCCTGACCGCCGCCGTGAATTTGGCCAAAACCAAATGTAAATAAAACAGCGGATAGGGTGCTTAACCTACGCTGATACCGAGGCCGTCTGAAACCCAATCGTTCAGACGGCCTTTTTTCAAACCATGTTGTTTTGTGTTGCAAACCGGCAGTGTATCCGCCGGCAGAACCGGGGTTTCACTATCAAAAAGCAGCCGAAATATTTATAATCTGTGAATATCCCCATTTTTTCAGACGGCATGTTGCCCTATCGATGTCGCCGGCCGTCTGAATCCCTATTTTCAGGAAAACCCATGATCCGTTTCGAACAAGTTTCCAAAACCTATCCCGGCGGTTTCGAAGCCCTGAAAAATGTCAGTTTCCAGATTAACAAAGGTGAGATGATTTTTATCGCCGGCCATTCGGGCTCGGGCAAATCCACCATTTTGAAGCTGATTTCAGGCATTACCAAGCCTACCAAAGGCAAGGTTTGGTTCAACAATCAAGACCTCGGCACCTTGAGCGACAATCAGATCGGCTTTATGCGCCAACATATCGGCATTGTCTTCCAAGACCACAAAATCCTCTACGACCGCAATGTCTTGCAAAACGTTATCCTGCCTTTGCGGATTAGCGGCTACCAGCCGCGCAAAGCGGAAGAGCGCGCGCGTATTGCGATTGAGAAAGTCGGCTTGAAAGGCCGCGAAAACGATATGCCCATCACTTTGTCCGGCGGCGAACAACAGCGTTTGTGCATCGCGCGCGCAGTGGTTCACCAACCCAGCCTGCTGATTGCCGACGAGCCGTCTGCCAGCCTCGACCGCGCCTATGCGCTGGATATTATGGAATTGTTTAAAACCTTCCATGAAGCAGGCACGACCGTTATTGTTGCGGCGCACGATGAAACGCTGATGGCGGATTACGGCCACCGCGTCTTGCGCCTGCAGAAAGGACGCCTCGCATGAGTATGATTCACTACATCTCGTTACACGTCGAATCGGCGCGCGCCGCGCTCAAAGAGCTTCTGCGCCAACCCATTGGCACACTGCTGACCCTGCTCATGCTTGCCGTTGCCATGACCTTGCCGCTGTTCATGTATTTGGGCATCCAAAGCGGACAAAGCGTATTGGGCAAACTCAACGAGTCGCCGCAAATTACGGTTTATATGGACACTGATGCGGCAAATTCTGATGCCGATACGGTGAAAAACCTGCTCCAACGCGACAGCCGTATCGATAAAATCCGCTTTATCAGCAAGCAGGAAGGTTTGGAAGAATTACAAACCAATCTCGACCAAAACCTCGTTTCCATGCTCGATGGCAACCCGTTGCCCGATGTCTTTATCGTTACGCCCGACCCTGCCACTTCTCCGGATCAGATGCAGGCCATCTATAAAGACATTACCAAACTGCCGCGCGTCGAATCGGCAACCATGGATACCGAATGGGTACAGACCCTTTATCGTATTAACGAATTTATCCGCAAGATTTTGTGGTTCCTCTCGCTGACTTTAGGCATGGCCTTTGTCTTGGTGGCACACAACACCATCCGCCTGCAAATCCTCAGCCGCAAGGAAGAGTTGGAAATCACCAAGCTGTTGGGTGCGCCCGCTTCCTTCATCCGCCGTCCTTTCCTTTATCAGGCAATGTGGCAGAGTATTTTCTCCGCCGCCGTCAGCTTGGGCTTGTCGGCTTGGCTGTTGGCTGAGGTACGGCCGCTGGTGGACGCGATTTTCAAACCCTACGGTCTGAACATCGGCTGGCGTTTCTTCACATTTAGCGAAGTGTCGCTGGTTTTCGGCTTCGTCATCGCGCTGGGCGTATTCGGCGCATGGCTGGCCACCACGCAACACCTCTTAGGCTTCAAAGCCAAAAAATAAGCCTTGGCAAACAGGCCGTCTGAACCATTCAGACGGCCTGAAATCTTATCCTTTCGCAACTTAAACAAACCTTGTGAAAATTTAATACTGCCAAATCTAACAGCAAGGGCATAATCCCTTATAATTGATGGTTTATTATTCATCTCATTTCATTTGTGCGGCATAAGTCGTGCAGACAAATAACGAAAGACATCCTGTGGACAAACTCAAAATCTCTGCCAACGGCCCCCTCAACGGCGAAATCATCGTATCCGGCGCAAAAAACGCCGCCCTGCCGCTGATGTGTGCCGGCCTGCTGACTTCCGGCACTTTACGCTTGAAAAACGTACCCATGCTCGCCGACGTCAAAACCACCCAAAAACTGCTGCAAGGTATGGGCGCACGCGTTTTGACCGACAACATCTCCGAATTTGAAATCAACGGCGGCACCGTCAACAACACCTGCGCACCTTACGAGCTGGTAAAAACCATGCGTGCATCCATCTTGGTTTTGGGTCCGACCCTCGCCCGCTTCGGCGAAGCCCAAGTCAGCCTGCCCGGCGGTTGCGCCATCGGTTCGCGCCCGGTTGACCAACACCTCAAAGGCCTTGAAACCATGGGTGCGGAAATCACCATCGAACACGGTTACGTCAAAGCCAAAGGCCGTCTGAAAGGCACGCGTGTCACCATGGACGTCGTAACCGTAGGCGGTACCGAAAACCTGCTGATGGCGGCCACACTTGCAGAAGGCACCACCATCCTCGAAAACTGCGCCATCGAACCCGAAGTCGTCGATTTGGCCGAATGCCTCGTCAAAATGGGCGCAAAAATCAGCGGCATCGGCACAGCAACCATGACCATCGAAGGCGTAAAAGAGCTGCACGGCTGCGAACACAGCGTCGTTCCCGACCGTATCGAAGCCGGTACCTTCCTCTGCGCCGTCGCCATGACCGGCGGCAAAGTCGTCCTGCGCAATGCCGCACCGAAAACCATGGAAGTCGTATTGGACAAACTGACCGAAGCCGGTGCCATCATCGAAGCAGGCGACAACTGGATTTCCATCGACATGCAACAACGTCCGAAAGCCGTAGATATCCGCACCGTCGTCCACCCAGGCTTCCCAACCGACATGCAGGCGCAGTTTATGGCCATGAACGCCATTGCCGAAGGCAGCAGCCGCGTGGTGGAAACCATTTTTGAAAACCGCTTCATGCACGTTCCCGAACTCAACCGCATGGGCGCAGACATCACCACCGAAGGCAACACCGCCTACATCAAAGGCGTGGAAAAACTCTCCGGCGCCGTCGTGATGGCAACCGACCTGCGCGCCTCTGCCAGCCTCGTCATGGCAGGCTTGGTCGCAGATGGCGAAACCATCGTCGAACGTATCTACCACCTTGACCGCGGCTATGAATACATCGAGAAAAAACTCGGCGGCGTAGGCGCAAAAATCGAACGCGTACACGGTTGATCCCATACGCAGCCGATAAATAAAAGGCCGTCTGAAACACCGGCAATCGGGTTTCAGACGGCCTTTGCGTATTGTTTTGCGGTATAATTCCCGACATCTTTATCCATTGTTTTTAAAAGCACAAACCATGACACGCAAAATCCTTGTCACTTCCGCGCTGCCGTATGCCAACGGCAGCATCCACCTCGGCCACATGGTCGAACACATCCAAACCGACGTTTGGGTACGCTTCCAAAAACTGCGCGGCCACGAATGCTACTACTGCTGCGCCGACGACACCCACGGCACGCCCGTGATGCTTGCCGCGCAAAAACAAGGCATTGCGCCTGAAGACATGATTGCCAAAGTGCGCGAAGAGCACCTCGCCGACTTTACCGGTTTCGGCATCGGCTACGACAATTATTACAGCACCCATTCCCCTGAAAACAAACAGTTTTCCCAAGACATTTACCGTGCGCTGAAAGCCAACGGCAAAATTGAAAGCCGCGTCATCGAGCAGCTTTTCGACCCCGAAAAACAAATGTTCCTGCCCGACCGCTTCGTCAAAGGCGAATGCCCCAAATGCCACGCCCACGACCAATACGGCGACAACTGCGAAGTCTGCGGCACGACCTATTCCCCAACCGAACTGATCAACCCGTATTCCGCCGTATCCGGTGCCAAACCCGAATTGCGCGAATCCGAACACTTCTTCTTCAAACTGGGCGAATGCGCCGACTTCCTCAAAGCATGGACTTCCGGCAACAATCCGCACGACGGCAAGCCCCATCTGCAACCCGAAGCCCTCAACAAAATGAAAGAATGGTTGGGCGAAGGCGAAGAAACCACCCTGTCCGACTGGGACATCTCCCGCGACGCGCCGTATTTCGGTTTTGAAATCCCCGACGCACCGGGCAAATACTTCTACGTCTGGCTGGACGCGCCCGTCGGCTACATGGCGTCGTTTAAAAACCTGTGCGACCGCATCGGCATCGATTTCGACGAATACTTCAAAGCCGACAGCCAAACCGAGATGTACCACTTCATCGGCAAAGACATCCTCTATTTCCACGCCCTGTTCTGGCCCGCCATGCTGCATTTCTCCGGCCACCGCGCCCCGACCGGCGTGTACGCACACGGCTTCCTGACCGTTGACGGACAAAAAATGTCCAAATCGCGCGGCACCTTCATCACCGCCAAATCCTATCTGGAACAAGGCCTGAACCCCGAGTGGATGCGCTACTACATCGCCGCCAAACTCAACAGCAAAATCGAAGACATCGATTTGAACCTGCAAGACTTTATCAGCCGCGTAAACAGCGACCTCGTCGGCAAATACGTCAACATCGCCGCTCGCGCTTCAGGTTTCATCGCCAAACGCTTTGAAGGCCGTCTGAAAGACGTTGCCAACAGCGAATTGCTGGCAAAACTGACTGCGCAAAGCGAAGCCATTGCCGAATGCTACGAAAGCCGCGAATACGCCAAAGCCCTGCGCGACATCATGGCCTTGGCAGACATTGTCAACGAATACGTTGATGCCAACAAACCTTGGGAACTCGCCAAACAAGAAGGCCAAGACGCACGCCTGCACGAAGTATGCAGCGAGCTCATCAACGCCTTTACCATGTTGACCGCCTACCTCGCCCCCGTATTGCCGAAAGTGGCCGAAAACGCCGCCAAATTCCTGAATTTGGAAGCCATCACTTGGGCAAACACACGCGAAACCTTGGGCGAACACGCCATCAACAAATACGAACATTTAATGCAACGAGTGGAGCAAAAACAAGTGGACGATTTAATCGAAGCCAACAAACAAAGCATTCAGACGACCCCCGCGCCTGCCGCCGAAGAGGGCAAATACGAAAAAGTTGCCGAACAAGCGAGCTTCGACGATTTTATGAAAATCGACATGCGCGTCGCCAAAGTATTGAACTGCGAAGCCGTCGAAGGCAGCACCAAACTTTTGAAATTCGACCTCGATTTCGGTTTTGAAAAACGCATCATCTTCTCCGGCATCGCCGCGTCTTATCCCAACCCCGCAGAGCTGAACGGCCGCATGGTCATCGCCGTCGCCAACTTCGCCCCGCGCAAAATGGCAAAATTCGGCGTATCCGAAGGCATGATTCTCTCCGCCGCCACGGCAGAGGGCAAACTGAAGCTCCTCGACGTTGACGCAGGCGCACAGCCCGGGGATAAAGTGGGCTAAGTATCAAATCTTAAGGAGAAACCATGTTAAACCTTTCCGCACCTGTACTTAAAGAAATTGAGTTGCTTCATGATGCAGGCTTATCGGTTGGCGCTATTGTTGCAGTGTTGCGTCTGAAATTTCCGGTAGAGCTCCATGATCGGGAGGACAAAAAAATTGAAGAAGCCGTTCTTCTCATGATCAATCCGCCGCGAAAAGCACCGTCTCTTTCCCGTTAAGGTAGCGATACCAGTTAAAAGGTAAATTTGGTTATGCTTCAACAAAAGGCCGTCTGAAACTTTCAGACGGCCTTTTTATTTATCCAAACGCTTATTCCCATTCAAACTTTATCTCAATAATTCATCGGTAATGCGTTGCAGAAATTCGATGCGCTCGGGTTTGGCTTCGCCTGATTCGGCAGCGGCTTTGACGGCGCAGCCGGGTTCGGCGCGGTGGGTGCAGTTGTGGAAACGGCACTGCCCGATAAGGTGGCGTAGGTCGGGGAAGTATTGTAATAAATCGGCGGCTTGGAGATGGTGAAGGCCGAATTCTTGCAGGCCGGGGGAATCGATGAGTCGGGTTTCTGCATTTAAATCGTACAGTTGGGCGTGGGTGGTGGTGTGTTTACCGGAGTCGAGCGCAGTGGAAATGTCGCCGGTTCGGGCGGCTTGGTTGCCGAGTAGGGCGTTGGTCAGAGTGGACTTGCCCATGCCGCTTTGTCCGAGCAGGATGTTGGTTTGCCCTTCTAAAATGGGACGCAGGATGTCGGCGTTTTCCAATGCGTTGGTTTCGACCACGGAGTAGCCGAGGGTTTCGTAGAATTTGAGTTTCTCGCGCCATTGGGCGGTTTCGGGGAGGTCGGCTTTGTTGAGGACGATAACGGCGTTGATGCCGGCCGCTTCGGCTGCGAGGAGGGCGCGTTGCAACAGGGCTTCGCTGGGTGAGGGGCTGGCGGCGGTTACGATGAGCAGTTGGGTAACGTTGGCGGCAATCAGTTTGGTTTTCCACGCGTCTTGGCGGTAGAGCAGGCTTTCGCGCGGGAGGTAGTCTTCAATCACGACTTGTTCGCCGTTGATGGGGCTGATGCGGACTTGGTCGCCGCAGGCGAAATCGACGCGTTTTTTGCGGGTGGTGGCGTCATATGTTTGGCCGTCGGGGGTGCGGACAATATAGCGGCGGCCATAGCTGGTAATGATTTGGGCGGTATCGGTCATGATGGGATTTATTGTTTGGAATGGTGTGATTGTACCGAAAGTCGGCTATGGCCGTCTGAAAACTTGTTTGCACCTTTTAACTTTCTTTGGCTTGGTTTTTTGGTGTTTCTGCCCTATATTTGCAATGTATTTGTTTTCAGGAGATTTTTTTATGGATTTCAGTCAGTTGCTCAATCAGGTTTTGGGTGCGGCTCAAAAAGGCGGCAAAGCGGTGGCGGACAGCCCGCTCAATTCTTTCGGCGGCGGTGCGCTGACGGGTGCTTTGGCATCGATGCTGTTGAAAAAGAAAAATACGAAGAAGCTGGTAAAGGCTGGCTCGGTCGCTGCTTTGGGTTTTCTGGCTTATAAAGGCTATCAAAACTGGAAACAAAACCGCCAGCAGGACGAATTGCCGCAAAGTGCGTTCCAACCTGCCGGTCTGATTGGTGAAAACCACAGCCGTGTGATTTTGCAAACGATGATTGCGGCGGCGGCTTCAGACGGCCTGATTGACGATGCGGAACGCGCGGCCATTGAGCGTGAAAGCGGCAGCGATGCGGAAACGGCGGCATGGCTGCAGGCTGAATATGCGCAACCGGCCTCCATCGAGCAAATTGCCGCTTCGGTCGGCAGCGACGAGGCTTTGGCAGCCGAAACTTATTTGGCGGCCCGATTGGTCTGCGCGGACTTGTCACGCAAGGAAATCGTGTTCCTGAGCCGTTTGTCCCAAGCTTTGAATTTGGACGACCAGCTGGTTGAAAGTTTGGAAAAACAGCTTGAATTGGCTTAAGCTTGATTTAAAAGGCCGTCTGAAACCTGATTTCAGACGGCCTTTCGACTCAATTTGAGAGTAGAATAACCCTTTCGACATATTAAAGGCTGTCTGAACATGAATAAACTTTTTTCCACATTCAAAACGTTTTTAGCCGCTTCGTCCGTCTTGGTATTGGCTGCCTGTCCGAGTGGCAACGCGCCGCAATCCAAACCTTCTACGCAGGGTCAAAATACGGTTTCGCATACTGCACCCAAACCGAAAGCCACGGTTGCGCTGGCTTTGGGCGGCGGCGCGTCCAAAGGCTTTGCCCATATCGGGATTATTAAGGTTTTGAAAGAAAACAATATTCCGGTAAAAATCGTTACCGGTACATCCGCAGGCTCGATTGTCGGCAGTATGTACGCTTCGGGAATGTCGCCCGACC
>NZ_CATNVN010000003.1:0-35476 GCF_951230505.1 uncultured Neisseria sp. | reverse complement strand
GTAATCGGAAAGTTCATTAAAATGCTAAGAGAGAGGTTTTTCAGACGGCCTGATGGATGTATCAAAAGGCCGTCTGAAAAGTTTTGATTGTTTACCTGATACAGGAAGATTTTTTATGAAACAGGCGGTTGATCCTTATGCGAGTTTCCGTGAACTGACGCTGCGGGGGATGATACTCGGCGCGTTGATTACGGTGATTTTTACGGCATCCAATGTGTATTTGGGCTTGAAGGTGGGCTTAACTTTTGCGTCTTCGATTCCGGCTGCGGTGATTTCGATGGCGGTTTTGAAGTTTTTTAAAGGCAGCAATATTCTGGAAAATAATATGGTGCAGACTCAGGCTTCGGCTGCGGGTACGCTCTCCAGTATTATTTTTATCTTGCCGGGTTTGCTGATGGCCGGTTATTGGGCGGGCTTTCCGTTTTGGCAGACTACGCTGCTGTGTATGTCCGGCGGTATTTTGGGCGTGATTTTCACTGTGCCTTTGCGTTATGCGATGGTGGTGAAGAGCGATTTGCCTTATCCGGAAGGCGTGGCGGCGGCTGAAATTTTGAAGGTCGGCGACCATGATGCGGACCAGCAGGAAGGCGGCAGCGGTATCAAGGAATTGGTGTCGGGCGGCGCACTGGCGGGTTTGATGAGCTTTTGCGCAAGCGGTTTGCGCGTGGTGGCCGACAGCGCGAGCTTTTGGTTTAAAGGCGGCGCGTCGGTGTTCCAAGTGCCGATGGGCTTTTCGCTGGCTTTGTTGGGCGCGGGCTATCTGGTCGGCCTGACCGGCGGTATCGCGATTTTGTTGGGTATTTCGATTGCCTGGGGCGTGGCCGTGCCTTATTTGTCGGCGCATATTCCGCAACCTGCCGATATGGAGATGATTCCTTTTGCGATGTCTTTGTGGAAGGAAAAAGTCCGTTTTATCGGCGCAGGTACGATCGGTATTGCGGCTATTTGGACGCTGTTGACTTTGATGAAACCGATGGTCGAGGGTATGCGCCTGTCTTTCCGCAATTTCGGCGGCGCGCAGATGACCGAACGCACGGAACAGGATTTGTCACCTAAGGCGATGATTGCCTGGGTGTTGGCGATGATGCTGGTGTTGGGCGTGTCCTTCTTCCACTTTATCGGCGACTCGCATATTTCCGGCGGTTTGGCTTGGCTGTTGGTGGTTGTATGTACGCTGCTGGCTTCGATTATCGGCTTTTTGGTGGCGGCGGCTTGCGGTTATATGGCCGGTTTGGTCGGTTCGTCTTCCAGCCCGATTTCGGGTGTGGGCATCGTCTCTATCGTTATTATTTCGCTGGTGTTGCTGCTGGTCGGCGAATCCGGCGGCTTGATGGCGGATGAGGCAAACCGCAAATTCCTGCTGGCGTTGACGTTGTTTTGCGGCGCGTCTGTGATTTGTGTGGCTTCGATTTCCAATGACAACCTGCAGGATTTGAAAACGGGTTATCTGGTAAAAGCAACGCCTTGGAAACAGCAGGTTGCGCTGATTGTCGGCTGCGTTGTCGGTGCCGTGGTGATTTCGCCTGTGTTGGAGCTTTTGTATGAAGCCTACGGCTTTACCGGCGCAATGCCGCGTGAAGGCATGGATGCGGCCCAAGCCCTTGCCGCGCCTCAGGCAACTTTGATGACCACCATCGCCCAAGGTATTTTCTCGCACAATCTGCAATGGGATTATATTTTCACCGGCGTGGCCATCGGCGTGGCGTTGATCGCGGTCGATTTCACATTGCGCAAATCCTCCGGCGGCAAGCGTGCTTTGCCGGTATTGGCCGTGGGTATGGGCATTTACCTGCCGCCGTCTGTGAATATGCCGATTGTGATCGGCGCGGTATTGGCGGCTGTGTTGAAATCCGTCATCGCCCGCCGTCAAGAAAACCGTGAAGGCCGTCTGAAAAATGCGGAACGTATCGGTACGCTGTTCTCCGCTGGTTTGATTGTCGGCGAGAGCCTGATTGGTGTGATTATGGCATTTATCATCGCCTTCTCCGTAACCAACGGCGGTTCGGATGCGCCTTTGGCCCTGAACCTGGAAAACTGGGATACGGCCGCCAAATGGCTGGGCTTGGCGTTTTTTGTTTTCGGTATGTTCGTGTTTGCACGCCGCGTGTTGAAAGCAGGACGTTAAGTTTGTAGGTTGAGAAAAGGCCGTCTGAAACTCAAAACATTGGGGTTTCAGACGGCCTTTTTAGTGGAAATTTGTTTGGAATGATTTTAGGAGATTTGGGTATAATTATCGCGGGGCTAGGTAGTGAAACAGCCCCATGGCAGTGGGGCTGTTTTATTTGAACCTCCCTAGAAAGGAGAGTTTCAACATGAAACGAACCAAGCCGAAAGGTCGTTCATGGCTGAGACTGCGAACAGTCGTTAGGATTATCTTAACCCTGTTCCTGCTCTTAGTCAATTAAACGGCTGAAAACAAAAAACTGTTTTTCAGTTTCCGCCTGTTTGTCATGAACAGGCGGTTTTTTATTGTTTAACGCTGATTCAAACAATCTGCAATCGCTTTGGCAATTTTGGCACTGGCGCCTTGATGTTGCGAAATGAATTGCTCGGTGTGGCTGATCAGCTGTTGGCGCAGCGTTTCGTCGTCGAGATATTGGCGCGTGGTTCTGTACCAGGCTTCGGCGGTTTCGACGCGGACGGCGGCTTTGGCTTCGACTGCGCCTTTGCAGGCTTGGGCGAAGTTGTAGTTGGAGTAGCCGAAGAGAGTGGGGACGCGGCAGGAGATGGGTTCGATGATGTTTTGACAGCCGGCATCGACGAGGCTACCGCCGACGAAGGCAATGTCTGCGCTGAGGTAGTAGGCGGCAAGTTCGCCCATGCTGTCGCCTATCCAAACTTGTATGTCGGGGGAAACGGGTTGTCCGTCGCTGCGTTTTTGCACGGTATAACCAAGCGATTTGGCGGTATCGTAGGCCGTCTGAAAGTTTTCAGGGTGGCGCGGGACGATGACCAGCAAGGCATTGCCGCGGTAGCCCTGCCATGCTTTGAGGAGCAGCTCGGCTTCGTCTGTGCCTTTGTATACGCGCGTGCTGGCGCAGACGACGACGGCTCGTGCGCCGATGCGTTCTTTAAAGGCGACGGCAAGCGGGCGCGAGTCGTTGGGGGGCGCGATGTCGTATTTGGTGTTGCCGCAGACGTGGACGTTGGACGCGCCGATGAGGTGCAGGCGCTCGGCATCGGCGGCGGTTTGGGCAAAGCAGCCGGAGAGGCTCTGCATGGCAGGCTCGACCAGTTTGCGGATTTTGAGGTAGCCGCGTTGGGATTTTTCGGAGAGGCGAGCGTTGGCCAAAAAGAGGGGAATGCCTGCTTCTTTGCAGCCGTGCATCAGGTTGGGCCAGATTTCGGTTTCCATCAAAATGCCGCAGATGGGGCGGTGTTCGGCTAAAAATCGGGCGACCCATTCGGATTTGTCGTAGGGCAGGTAACGGCATTGCGCATCAGGGAACAGGGATTGCGCGGTGGCGCGGCCGGTCGGCGTCATTTGGGTAATCAGAAACGGCGAGTCGGGAAAATGGCGGCGCAATGCCTGCACCAAAGGTTCGGCCGCACGCGTTTCGCCGACGGATACGGCGTGTATCCAAATCGGGCGTTGTACGGGATTGGGATACGCCTGCCCGAAACGCTCGCCCCAATGCTCGAGATAGGCTGGGGATTTGAGGGCGCGGCGGCGCAGGTGGCGGCGAATCAGGAAGGGGGCGAGGTGCCACAGCGTGGCGTAAAGGCGACGTATCATGCTTACGGGTCTTGTGTCGGAATAGGCCTATTTTATCGGAAACTGAAACGGAAGATATAGCTTTGATGCGTGTTTTACGCAAAGGAAACAGGCCGTCTGAAAGGTTTCAGACGGCCTTTAATACAGGCATAAACGCGTTTACTTCACTTGCGCCATGTATTTTTTCAGACGGCCTTTGCTTTGCATGGCGCGGTTTTCCATTTCATCGACAACGGCTTGCGCTTTGGCTTTGTTCACCGGTTTGCCGACCTGAATCACGCCGCTCATGTTCATCATGCGGTGCGGCGGGCAGGTATAGACATACACGCCTTCTTTGTCGAGCTTGAGCGTGAAGTCTTTGCCGTCTTCGGAAAGGAAGTCGGCAACGCCATCGGGCAGGGCTTTGCTTTGTACCCAGTGGCCGCTGTTGGCGGCTTTGAAGGTAACAGTGTCGCCGACTTTGGCGTTGACGTAGCCGGGCTCGAACACCATGCTGCCGTCTTTGCCGTTGTCGAGCATTTTGACTTCGTGGTTGGCGGCGTATGCGCTAAGGGACGCGGTCAGCATCAGGAGGAAGAGGGATTTTTTCATGGGGGGAGTCCTTTCTAAGGATAAAAAATAGGGGTCGGGCTGATGAGTCGGAGAGGCAAGCCTTGGGCTTACCGCCCTCTCCCTAACCCTCTCCCGCGGGAGAGGGGATGAGTTGCAGGGAGTTCGCAGGCCGGATGCTCAATCCGACATTTCAGGAGCGGTTAGGTTACGCACTCTGCCGCATCGGGCGGATAACGGGCAGGCCTTTGCTGTCGTATAAGAGTTCGATATCCACTTTATACAGCCTACCTATCATGTCCGCCTGCAACACGTCCTGCGGCGCACCCTGCGCCTGTACTTTGCCTTCGCCGAGCAGAATCACGCCGTCTGAAAACTGCGCGGCGAGGCTCAAATCGTGCAAGACCATCAGCGTAACCAGATTGTGTTCGTGCGTGTATTGCACCACGCGTTCTAAAAGATTGAGCTGGTGGTGCATATCCAGCGCGCTGACCGGTTCGTCCAGCATCAGGATTTCGGGGCGGCGCAGCATGACTTGGGCAAACATCACAAGCTGCCGCTGTCCGCCGGAAAGCCGCATGACGTCGCGGTGCGCCAGATGGCCGATGCCCAGCTCCGCCATGATACTTGCGGCTTCGTGCAGCAGTTCGTCGCCGACGTGCATATGCAGCGCGTCCATGCGGCCGAGCAACACGACTTCCAGTGCGGTCAGCGAGGCTTCGGCGGCGGTGTCCTGCGGCATATAGCCTATGCGTTTGCGCCAGCTTTGCAGGTGGATTTTGCTCAACACTTCGTCGCCGTAGCGGATGGTGCCTTTGTGCGCCACTTCGCCGAAAATCGTTTTCATCAGCGAGGATTTGCCCGTGCCGTTGGGGCCGAGCACGGAATAGACTTTGCCTTGTTCCAGCGTCAAATCGATATTGTCGGCGACCACATAATCGCCGCGCCGGATGTGTACGTTTTCAAGTTTCAACATTTCAGACGGCCTATCGTTTCGTTAATACAATCCAGAAGAAGAACGGCACGCCGACAAACGACGTAACAATCCCCACCGGAAACAGCGCGCCCGGGATAATCACCTTGGACAACACGCTCGCTACCGACAAAAACGCCGCCCCCGCCAGCATCGCGCCGGGCAGGAAGAAACGTTGGTCTTCGCCCAAAAGAATCCGCGCCACATGCGGCGCGACCAAGCCGATAAAGCCGATGACGCCGACAAAACTGATGGCCGTCGCCGTCATTACCGCCACCAACACCAGCGTTTTCAGGCGCAAAAATTGCAGATTGATGCCCAGCCCGACGGCGCGTTCTTCGCCCAAGCGCAGCGCAGTCAGCTTCCACACATCGCGCGAAAGCAGAAACACGCATACCGCCGTAACCGCCGCCGTAACGATGACTGTTTCCCAAGTCGCCTTGGTCAGGCTGCCGAACAGCCAAAACAGAATCTGCTGCGAAATCTCAGGCGCGGCGATAAATTGAATCAGCGACAAAATCGACTGAAACAGGAACAACAGCGCAATCCCCACCAACACCAACATCGCCGAATTGAAGCGGCGCGCTGAGGCAAACAGAAACAAGATGCCCGAAGCCAGCATGGTCATCACAAACGCGCCGATGGGAACGGCGACCGTTTCAGGCAGCCCGAAACCGCCGAACGCAATCACCGCTGACGCGCCCAAACCCGCCGCCGCCGCCAAGCCCAGCGTATAAGGGCTGGCCATCGGGTTGTTCAGGAGCGTTTGAATTTCCGCACCGCCGACACCTAAAGCCGCGCCGACCACCAAGGCCATCACCGCAATCGGCAGGCGCAAATCCATCACAATCAGGCGGTTCATTTCATCGACTTCGGGTTTGCCCAGCAAAACATTGACCACTTCGCCGACGGGCAGCGTGTCCGTCATCGCAGGGCCGGTGGCGATGTCGAATAGGAAACTGACCGCTGCGATGACTAAAAACATCAACACAATCAACCAACGCTTGCCTTCCAACTTGCGCTGGTTTTTCACAATCTCGGCGACAACCGAATCATTCATGTTTCAAACCTTTAAAAAAGAGTGTTGTGAAAGGGGAGAAACAGGTTTGCCTTTTTCTTCCGCAAAAATTTCAGACGGCCTTCCTATTTAAAAGGCCGTCTGAAAATCTAAACTACCTTATTGTCCTTTCGGATAGAGGTAGAACGTACCATTTGGTACAACAGGCAGGTTTTGGCGGTAGAAGTCCAGATAGGTCTTCTCAGGGTTGAAATCCTTAAACAACTGCGGATAAATCGCTTTGGCCATAAACTGAATCGATGCGCTGTCGGACAGCGTGCGCGAGTTAGCGTGGTAGGCGGCGTAGAGGCGGTTGTTTTTAATCGCAGGCAGGTTTGCCCAGCCGGCGCGTTTGGCAAAGCCTGCCAAGCGTTTTTCCGCTTCGGCTTTTGGAATGCCCCAGCCCATGACCATGGCGGCAGGGTTTTTCTTCAATTCGGTTTCGCGGCCGGTAATCACGATCACGTCGGGTTTGGCGGCGAGGACTTTTTCAGGATTGATCGGGCCGTAGAATTCGACCGAAGAAGCGGCGATATTGTTGCCGCCGACCAGTGTCGCCATCGAACCCCACATGCTCTTGCCGAAGGTAACGCTGTGTTCGGCAGGGCCTTTGTTGCCGAACTCGATATAGACTTTAGGCTTGGGCAGGTTGGCTTTTTGCACGCGCGCTTGGATGGTGTCGGCAACACGTTTGTAGTCTGCCGCCAGTTTGTCGGCTTTTTGCTGCTGGCCGGTCAGCGTGCCGATAAGCTTGGTCGATTGGACGTGTTTGGCCACCGTTTGCGCGTTGTAGTCCAACACGACGATGGGGATGCCGGCCTTGTTGATGCGGTCGAGATCAGAACCCAAAGCCTTGTATTGCCATTCGGCCAAAACCAGCAAATCGGGTTTCAGCGCCAATACTTTCTCAATCGAGAAAGTGCCGACTTCCACTTCGCCCACGTCGGTCAGCTGATTCAGTTTAGGCACGGCTTTGCTGAATGCCGCCCAGCTCGGCGGCGCCCAGTCGGCCCAAACTGCTTTGGAAAAACCAACGACGTTGTCCAGCGCAGTTTTACCGCCGATGGCCATGTAGTCTTGGTAGTAGAAGCCCAACACTACGCGCTTGGCAGGCAGGTCAACGGTTACCTTACGGCCGACGGTATCGGTCAGCTGAACGGGTTTGGCAAAAGCGGATACGGAGCCGACTGATAAAGCGGTGGCGGCAATCAAAGCAGAAAGTTGCGTAAATCTCATGAATCATTCCTTTAAAATATGATGATAATTACTATCTTTTTATAAATTTACAAGGTATTGAATCTTTTTTCAAGTGAATGTAGGGATAGACATATTTCGAAATAAAAAGTTTCATCATTAAAACGAAGGGATAGTGTTTATATAGGGCTTGGGTATACTGAAGACCTAGTAAAAAGGAATGATATGGGGTACCTAAAGCCATAGTGGGCAGTAGCTGGAATGGATCGGTAAAGGGTTTTTTATTGCAAAAAAATAAAAGGTATTTGGTTGAAAACAAGGCCGTCTGAAACCTTGCAATCAGGGTTCAGACGGCCTTTGGTGGAGGCATAAAAGTTTTATTTCACTTGCGCCCTATATTTTTCAGACGGCCTGTAATTCCGCCTGTTCGCTTTGGTTGAGGATTTTAATCAGTTTTTCGGCTTTTTCCGGGTCTTCGCAGCGCAGGATTTTGGCGGCATCGTTTTCGAGATGGCCGGTGTGGCTGTGCAGGATGATGTTTTTAACCGAAAGCAGGTTGTTGGGGTTCATTGAAAAGCGGCGCAGGCCCATGCCGAGTAACAGTCGGGTGAAGACGGTATCGCCGGCCATTTCGCCGCAGATGGACACGCCTTTCTCCATACGGTTTGCCGTGCGGATAATGTGTTGCAGCGTTTTGAGGACGGCAGGGTGTCCGGGTTGGTAGAGGTGGCTGACGCTGTCGTCGCCGCGATCGACCGACAAGAGGTATTGAATCAGGTCGTTGGTGCCGATAGAGATGAAATCGACGAGCTTGAGGATGCTGCCGACGGTCATAGCGGCGGACGGGATTTCAATCATGCAGCCGATGCTGACTGGGCCGAAGGTTTCGCCGCGTTCGGTCAGTTGGCGTTGGGCCGTGTCCAGATGGATAAGGCATTGGCGCACTTCGGAAATGGATGTAATCATCGGCCACATCATGCGCACGGGGCCGTGGGCGGCGGCGCGGAGGATGGCGCGCATTTGGGTGCGAAACATGACCGGCTCGGCGAGGCACAAACGGATGCCGGTCAGGCCGAGCGCGGGGTTGAGGCTGCCGTTGGGTGTGCTGTTTTGGCCGAACCAGCGCGGATTTTTATCTACACCCAAGTCAACGGTGCGGATGGTGATGTTTTTGCCTTTGAGTTTTTTGACGATGTCGGCATAGACTTCGTATTGTTCGTCTTCGGTCGGCATGCTGTCGCGGTTGAGATAAAGAAATTCGCTGCGGAACAGGCCGACGCCGTCTGCGCCGAAGTTGTGCAGGGCTTTGATGTCTTCTGCGGATTCGATGTTGGCGAGCAACTCAATGTTGATGCCGTCGGCCGTGGTGGCGGCGGTTTTTTTGATTTTGTTGAGTTCGCGCTTGTGGCTGCGGTATTCGCGGGCGAGGCGGCGGTATTCGTTGAGGACGACTTCGTCGGGATCGATGATGAGGACGCCGTTGATGCCGTCGACGATGACGATTTCGTTTTCGGTAATGAGTTTGCGGGCGTTGTGCAGGCCGATGACGGACGGGATGTCGAGGCTGCGGCCCAAGATGGCGGTGTGGCTGGTCGGACCGCCGGCATCGGTTACGAAGGCGGTAATGTGCTGCTCTTTGAATAGTACGGTATCGGCAGGCGAGAGGTCGTGCGCAATGAGGACGGTGTCGTCAAGCAGGTTACCGGCGAGGTTGATTTCGTTGCTTTGGCCGACAAGGTTGTTGTGGATGCGGCGGACGACTTGAAGCATGTCCTGTTTGCGTTCGCGCAGGTAGTCGTCGTCGATGCTGTCGAACTGGGCGGCGAGCTTGTCGCTTTGTTGTTTCAATGCCCATTCGGCGTTGATTTTCTGCTCGCGCAAAATGTCGATGGGTTCGCGCGAGAGGGTAACGTCGGTCAGCAGCATCAGGTGCAGGGAAATGAACGCGCCCAATTCGGTCGGGGCGTTTTCGGGAATCGCGCTGCGCAATTGTTCCAATTCTTTGCGCGTGGCTTTGATGGCGTTGTCGAAACGGGCGACTTCGGTATCAAGTTTGTCGGGATCGATGTCGTACTGGGGAACTTCCGCCGCGCCGCGCGTGATGAGGTGGGCGTGGCCGATGGCGATGCCTTTGCCTGCGGCCACACCGTGTAGGACGATGCTCATTATTATTCGCCCTCGCCGAAGTAGTCGTTGATGAGGTCGGTCAATGCCTGCATGGCGGCGGCTTCGTCTGCGCCGTCTGTTTCCAGCTCAATCACGGTGCCTTTGGCGGCGGCCAGCATCATCAGGCCCATGATGCTTTTGCCGTTGACGCGGTTGCCGTTTTTGGTGACCCAGACCTCGCTTTGGAATTGGGAGGCGGTTTGGGTGAATTTGCTGGAGGCGCGCGCGTGCAGGCCGAGTTTGTTGATGATTTCGATTTCTTGTTTGAGCATGGATGTCCCCTAAATGTTCGTAAAGTGAATGTTTTCAGACGGCCTTAGCCGTGTTCTTTGCACACCAGGTCTTCAGGTGCGGATGTAATGGCGAAAATGCCCCGGATGGCGGCTTCTTTGACGGTTTCGGTGAAGTCGGAGAGGTTTTCGGCTTGTGATGAGTATTGGATGGCTTTAATCATCATCGGGGCGTTGAGGCCGGTCAGGATGGCGGATTTGTTTTCGCGTACCAGCCGGCGTGCGGCGTTGCACGGGGTTGCACCGAAGATGTCGGTCATGATCAGTACGCCGCGGTTGTCGGGAAATTCCTGCAATGCGGCGATGGCGTTGTTGATGATGTCGTTTTGATCCTCGTCGGGCTGTACGCCGAGGATGTGGAGATTTTCGGGGAAACCGTTGGGAAAGAAATGGTCGGCCAAACCGCGATAGGCTTCACCTATGGTTTCATGTGTAATGATTAACAAACCTATCATGATGTGTTCCTAGCATGGGGTTGAGGCCGTCTGAAGATTTTTCAGACGGCCTTTGTTTTATTTATTGTTTAAGGCGTAGATTTCGCCGAGGTTGCGCCAACAGCCGGCGGCGTCCATGCCGTAGCCGAAGACGTAGCGGTTGGGTACGTCCAAACCGACATAATCGGCTTTGGTCGGTTTTTCTTTGTCGATTAGTTTGTTGGCAAACACGGCCGCACGGCAGCTTGCTGCGCCCATTTCCAACAGTTTTTCCTGAATGGCGGCCATGGTGTGGCCTTCGTCTAGGATATCGTCCAAAACGACTACATGACGGCCTTTAATTTGCTCGGAGTCGGGCATACGTTTCCAGTTGAACGCGCCGCCTGCGAGTTTGTCTCCGTAGCGGGAAACATGGACGTAGTCAAAGTCCAAAGGGAAGCGCAACAGCGGCAGCAGCTGCCCTGTAAACACCACCGCGCCACCCATCACAGGCAGGAGCAGGGGGTATTTGTCGCCCAAGTCGCGGGTAATGTCGTCAGCAACTTTTTGCAAGGCCGCGCGGCATTGTTCTTGGTCAAACAGCAAGTCGGCATTGTCCAGCATGGCTTGGGTTTCAAGGCGTTTGGTTTCTAAGTCGGTCATGATAGGTCGTGTTGAGTGCGGTTAAAAACAAATTATATAGCGGATTCAATCAATTTTCGATACAAGGCGCGGCAATAGTGTAGTGAAAGCGAAGGGAGTTTGAGCCGACCACGTTCAGACGGCCTTTTGTCCTTCTGCTTCGTCCACCAGCAAAAATGCCGTCAAAGCCAAAGCGGTCAATACCGCTGTCAACACCATCGCCCGTCCGTAATTGTCCGCACCGGCGCGTCCGAGATAATCGTAAATCAAAGTGGTCAGCGTCTGCCATTCGGGGCGGGACAGGAACAATGTGGCCGCAAATTCGCCGATACACGTTGCCGAAGCCAAAGTCAGGCCGCGCCGCAAAGCCGGTTTCAATAAAGGCGCGTTTACATAACAGGCCGTCTGAAAACCGTTTGCGCCCATGGTGCGCGCCGCCGCCGCGTAATCTTTGGGCAAACCGTCCCATGCGGCCAATACGTCTTTGGCCACAAACGGATACGCCAACAGCGCGTAAGTTGCCGTCAGCAGCCACAGCGAAGCCGTCCATTGTGGATAGAGCAGCAAAACGCCGAACGCGATGCACACAGGCGACACCATAAACGGCAAAAACATCAGCGCGCGCAACCACGCCATTTGCCGTGCCGCCGCCGCATACAGTACGCCCAAAACCGCCGCCGCTGCCACGGCTGCCGCAGAGAAACGGACAGTGTTCCACACCGCTGCCCACGTTTGCGCTTCCAGCAAGACTGCCCACGAAGAGCCTGCCGATACCGCCTTGAGCCACACCGCCGCCAAAGGCAGCAGGCAGCATACTGCCAACATGGCCAATACCGTTGCCGTCAGCCATTTTTCCCACGCCCATATCGGCGCACGCGGAGGCAAAGGCGAGACCGACTTATCCACCGCCACGCGCCTGCTCCAATACGCATACAAACCTCCTGCCGCCGCCGTAACCGCCAGCACCAGCCACACCAACACCGACGCACGCGCCATGTCCAACTCGTACGCCACCAGCCGGTAGATTTCCACTTCCACCGTTGCAAAACGTTCGCCGCCGAGCAGTAAGGCCAGTCCGAAGCCTGAAAAACAATATAAAAATACCAGGCACGCGCCACCGGCAACCCACGCGCGCACCACCGGCCATTCGACCCAGACAAACCGCCGCCACGCGTCCGCGCCCAAAGATTGTGCCGACAGTAACCGCGCCTGCGGCACACGCACAAATCCCTGATACGCCGAGCGCACCAAAACCGGCAGGTTGAAAAACACATTGCCGTAAATCAGCAGCCACGGCGTGTCCTGCCAACCTGCCACCAGCATACCGTGTGCGCCAAACAAGGCCAGCACGCCCATGCCCGCCACCAAAGTCGGCATCACAAAAGGCAGCATCAGCAGGCGTAAAACCGTGCGCCGTCCGGCAAAGTCCATCCGCGCTAGCACCCACGCCGCAGGCACGCCCAAAGCCGTGACCAAAACGCAGGTCAAAACTGCCTGCGCCACCGTCCAGCCCAAGCGCAGGCGCATATAGTCATCAGCCACCACTTCCGCCCAAGCGCCTTCGCCGTCGTAAAACGCCAGTGACAGCAAAGGCGCGGCCACCATGACCGCTAAGAAACCCAAAGGCAGAAGCAACAGCGCAAACCGCCGAATCCAAACCTGCATCGATGCGTACCCGAGAATAAAAACGCCTATTTTAGCCCGAGTTCGGTATAGAAGGTGGTATTCCTGCCCTTGTTTTCAGACGGCCTGTGTAGCTTTACGGATAAAACCGCTGTTTCTTCAAGTTTTCCAAACATTTACGAAATCTCTTCAAAAAGGCAACATAATTGGTTGGGCATTTTTGTTACAATGCCGCCGATTCAAAAAACCAAACAAATCAAAAAACAAGGAAACATTATGACCGCTACACGTCCACAAACCTACGATGCCGTCGCGCGCGTGTTGCACTGGCTGACCGTACTCGGTTTCATCGGCATCCTCTCCACCATTACCGTTTGGACCATCTACGATGGCGAAGAATGGGTCAAATCGCTCTTCGGCGTGCATAAATCCATCGGTTTCATCACGCTGTTGGTGATTGCTGTGCGCGTTGTTTGGGCTTTGCTCAATGCGTCCAAACGTCCTGCCGCCGACAGCTTTGCCGCCAAAGCAGGCCACCTTGCCCTTTACGTCTTCATGCTCGCCGTTCCCGTTATCGGCATGATCCGCCAATACGGCGGCGGCCGCGGCCCTTTGAAAGTATTCGGTGTCGAAGTGATGCAGGGTTCGCCTGAAAAAATTGAATGGATGTCCAACCTCGGCAATATGGCACACGGCAAACTCGGCTGGCTGCTCTTCGCACTTGTCGCCGGCCACATCGCCATGGTCGTCGTCCACCGCCTTCAAGGCCACGACGTTTTATACCGCATGATCGGCCGCCGTTCTTAAGTGTAAAACGGTAAACAGCCAAGGCCGTCTGAAAACAGTTTGACCAAGCAAAAACTGTTTTCAGACGGCCTTTTTGTATTTGTGTTAATCTGCAAAAGTAGGGCAGGCATTTTGCCTGACGTTGTCCAAATACTGTAAACCGTACCGAGAAACACCATGACTGCTCCCATTCTCGCCATCACTTCCGGCGAACCGGCCGGCATCGGCCCCGACATCTGCCTCGATTTGGCTTTCGCCGATCTTCCTTGCCGCCCCGTTGTTTTGTGTGACAAAAACCTATTGGCGCAAAGGGCCGGACAGCTCGGCAAATCCGTCATCCTGCGCGACTTCCAAGCCCAAGCGGCTGATCCGTTGCCCAAGGGCGAACTCGAAGTCCTGCATATTCCTTTAGATGCCGAGTGTCGGGCAGGCGAACTCAATCCTGCCAATGCCGCGTATGTCCTCCGGCTGCTGGATACGGCGTATCAGGGCATTTCAGACGGCCTGTTTGCCGGTATGGTTACCGCGCCGCTGCATAAAGGCATCATCAACGATGCCCACGCAGGCAACGGCTTTTTTAGCGGTCATACCGAATACCTCGCCGAAAAAAGCCATACCGAACAAGTCGTCATGATGTTGACCGGCGGCGGCCTGCGTGTGGCATTGGTCACCACTCATCTGCCACTTAAAGACATTTCCGCCGCCATCACGAAGCCTTTAATCGAGTCGGTTGTCCGCATTCTTGAACACGACCTGCGCCATAAGTTCGGCATAGCCAAACCGGTCATCCTCGTTACCGGCCTCAATCCCCACGCGGGCGAAGGCGGCCATTTGGGACACGAAGAAATCGACACCATTATTCCGGCACTTCATGCCCTGCAGGCCGAAGGCATAGACGCGCGCGGCCCTTATCCGGCCGATACCGTGTTCCAACCCTTCCTGCTCAAAGATGCCGATGCCGTCCTCGCCATGTATCACGACCAAGGGCTGCCGGTACTCAAATACGCCGGTTTCGGCGAAGGCGTGAACATCACCCTCGGCCTGCCCTTTATCCGCACCTCTGTCGATCATGGCACGGCCTTGAACTTGGCAGGCACGGGCAAAGCCGACTCCGGCAGCCTGATTACCGCCGTCCGTGCCGCGCTTGATATGGCGCACAATATGCAGAAACAGGCCGTCTGAAGCGTGGAGGTTTAATCGTTTGCAGGCGTAAAGAGTTCCCATAAAAGTATCATCAGGGGTATTTACCTGTCGGTTGATGAAGCCGATGGATGTTTGGACAATAATCAACGTTTTATTTTAAAAACCATATAAAAAGGCCGTCTGAAGCCCCATGTTTTGGGTTTCAGACGGCCTTTTGGTTTTTTGGTTTACCAAATTTCAGACAAAGTTTCTTTGACTTTGGCCTTCACTTCCGCACCAAAGCGGCGGCTGAGCATTTTGCTGAAATCGTCTTGCGGCGTGTAGTTGACTAGATCGGGGGCTTTGACGACATCGCGGGCGACGCTGTAAATGCTGCCGAAGTCGTCAATCAGGCCGACCTGTTTGGCTTCTTTGCCGGTATAGATGCGGCCGCTGAAAACATCGGGATACTGTTTGTCTTTCAACCTTGCGCCGCGGCCGAGTTTGACGGCTTTGATGAATTCTTGGTGGATATCGCCCAACATGGTTTCCCAAATTTGGGTTTGTGCCGGGGTTTCAGGCGTGAAAGGATCGCCCATACCTTTGTTGCTGCCGGCGGTTTTCAGACGGCGTTTGACACCGGCTTTGTCCATCAGGCCGGTAAAGTCGAAACCGCCGCCGATCACGCCGATGCTGCCGACAATGCTGGAAGGGTCGGCGTAAATTTTGTCGGCTGCGGCGGCAATGTAGTAGCAGCCGGAAGCGCACATGTCTTCGGCAACGAGGTAGACAGGGATGTCTTTGTGTTCGGCTTTGAGGCGGCGAACTTCGTTAAAGGCCGTGTTGGACACGACAGGCGAACCGCCGGGGCTGTTGGCTCGGATAATGATGGCTTTGGCGTTGCCGTTGTTGTAGGCGGCTTCCATGCTGTCGCGCAGGATTTGGACTTGGTCGTCGATGTCATTGCCGATTTCGCCGGTCAGGTCGATAACGGCGGTGTGTTCGCTGCGGGCTTGGATGCTCGTGGTTTTTCCTTCTTCTTCTGCGAAGCCAAAGATCAGGCTGAGGAAGATGAGGACGGCGACGCCGCGCCAGATATTGCGCCAAATGCGGGCGCGGCGTTGTTCTTGGTAGGCGGCGAGGAGGACTTCGCGCAGGGTGTTGCGCTCCCAGTTGTCGACGGGTGTGGAGGCTGAAGAGGGTGTGTTTTGGGCATCGCCTTCACGGTGGATTCGGTATTGCATGATGTGATGTGCTTTCTTGTAGGCCGTCTGAATGTTCAGACGGCCTTATCGGTTTAGTTGATGGAATAGCCGCGCAGGTATTGCGTACGTTCGCGGGTCATGCGGGTTTCACACTGTAAGCGTAGGTATTCTGCTTGTGCGGCGCTGTCTGCGGACGCGGCGGCTTGTTGGCAGTTGAGTTTTTTGCTTTGAATCCAGGCGCGTTGTTCGCCGAGGATTTGTTGTTTGACATCGCTGTCTAAGCCGCCCCAGAGGTCGTTGATTTCGCCGTCCGCCTGACGGTTTTGTGCGCGCGCGTTGTCGAGTTCGCTTTGGCTGAGGCCGGGCGGTTCGTTGCGCGGAGTTTCGCGGTCAGGGCGCAGGACTTCGTAGTCTGAATTATCGTCATCATCGGTCAAGCCGACGGCTTGGCTGGCGGCGTTGTTTTCGAGGATGTCTTGCGGATCAACAGTCGGCGGCTCTTCCGGATTTTGGTTTTGCAGCAGCTTGATGGCCTGCTCTTTGGATACTGGTTTGCCGTCTATCATGACGATGCTTTTCACGCCGTAGGGCAGCAGGGTGGCGGAAAGGGTTTGGGCTGTGGTGCTCAGGGTGTTGTCTTCGAGAACCGGTTTGCCGTCTTTGTCGGGGGTGTAGAGCAGGGTGGTGCTGAACGTGTTGTTTTCAAAAGTCAGATTGCTGCCCATCAGTTTTTGTTCGAGCATGTCGGACAACGGGGTGTTGCCGTAAATCAGCGGGCTGTTGTCTATGGCTGTCTTGAGGATGGTGTCGGGAATGCGGATTTTGAGGTTGGCACGGCAGATGGCTTTGCCGTCGTCTTCGGTTTCTTTGGGGTCTTCAAGCAGGGTTTCTAATTCGAGGCCGGCGGCGATGATTTTGTCGGCATCGACGAATTGGCGGTTGTCATTGCGGGCAAAGGAGCGCGCTTGTTGTTTGAGGGTGTCTTCGATGGTGGTACGGATGTTTTGCAATGTGGCCGGTTGGGCGCAATCAAGCGCGGCTTTCGGCTCTTCTTTGCTGCATGCGGCAAGAAGAATCGTGCTTAAAATCAATACGGAAGCGGTTTTTTTGTACATGGGTACTCCTGAAGATGACGGCCTTTCAGACGGCCTGACATGCTTATCATAACAAAAGCACTTGCAGCAAGTAAATGCGGCAAGTGCTTTTCTATGTCAGACGTATCAGCCTTTGATGACGCTGATGAAGCCGGAGAGGATGGCGGCGTTGAGTAAGTCAACGAAGAACGCACCCACCATAGGCACAATCAAGAAGGCTTTGTGAGACGGGCCAAAAGTTTGGGTAATGGACTGCATGTTGGCAACGGCAGTCGGGGTAGCACCCAAACCGAAACCGCAGTGACCAGCCGCCAATACGGCAGAGTCGTAATCGCGACCCATGAAGACGTAGGTAACGAAGGTTGCGTACAGAATCATCACGACGGTTTGTACGGCCAAGATGATGGTTACAGGGCCTGCCAGACCGGTCAATTCCCACAGTTTCAGGTTCAGAAGAGCCATAGACAGGAAGAGGGACAGGGAGGCGTTACCGAATACGTCGATGGCACGGTCAAACATATTGACTTTGAAAGCGGCAGTCAGGACGTTGCGGATGACCACGCCTGCAAACAGACACCATACGAATTTAGGCAAATCGAAGAAGGCTTTGTCGTAGCCGTCGACAATTTCGGCAAAAGCCAAACATGCGGCAAACATCGCGAGCGTTTCGACAGCGGAGTCAGCCGTAATCAGGCGGGTGCGCTGTGCTTGTTCGAAGACGTCGTCGGTTTGGTCGTTGTCAACTGGTTTTTTATTTGTTTCCAGAGGTTTGCGACCCATTTTGTTGATCAGGCGACGGGCAACGGGACCGCCGATCAGGCCGCCGAATACCAGGCCGAAGGTGGCGGAAGCCATACCCAAGCCGGTTGCGCCGGTCAGGCCGAATTTGCTTTCAAAGTCAGGACCCCATGCACCGGCGGTACCGTGACCACCGGTCAGGGTAATCGAACCGGTAATCAGGCCGATCAGCGGATCCAGACCCAATGCGCTTGCCAAGCCGACACCGACGAAGTTTTGGATGATGATGAATGCACCCACCACAGCGGTAAAGATAACCAAAGGCAGGCCGCCCGCTTTCAAACGGGAGAAGTCCGCGCTCAAACCGATGGATGTAAAGAAGATGAGCATGAACGCATCTTGCAGCGGTTTTTCAAATTTGAAGCTGACGCCGTAGGCTTCGTGCAGAGCGAACAGGACGATAGCGGCAACCAAACCGCCGGCGACCGGCTCGGGAATATTGAAGTCTCGTAAGAATTTGATTTTTTGAACCAGAAATTTACCAACCAGCAACACGAGCGTGGCGGCAATCAGTGTGTAATAACTGTTGAATTCCCATTCCATGTTGTTTCACCTCCTAGAAATGTTTTTCCGAGTATCCGTTTCTTTCCGGATGCAGTGTGTTTCAACGCTTGGCGTTATCCGCCAGGCGCCATGGTATTGATGCGCGGGCAAGGTGTTTCCGGAAAGAAATGGAAACGATGGCTTGTCCGTGAAAAATAACTGGCAAATATTAGGGGAATAGTTAAAGATTGTCAAAAAATGCGAGTGTAAATATTTTCAGACGGCCTTTTGCCCGATGGCATGGTGTGCTTCGCGTCGCCATTGTTCTAATAGGGATGTTAATGATTCGGCCGAAGTGTGGCCGTTGCTGATGGCGGCCTGTAGCCAGTAGCAGGCGGTTGGAACATGACAGCAGACACCTTGCCCGTGATAGTAAAAACAGGCGAGGTGGTATTGGGCGGAAGGGTGGTTTTGTTCGGCAGCGATGGCGTACCAGTGTGCAGCCGCCCGAGGGTCTGGCGCTGTACCGAGGCCGTAATGGTAGATGCGGCCTAAGGCTGCCGCCGCGTTTTTATGGTGGAACTCGGCAGCTTCCATGTAATTCTTGCGCGCGGCATTGTAGTCGGCGGGACGGCCGATGGCGTGGGCTTGTGCTTCTGCCAAACGGTAGATGGTTTCGGTTTGTTGCTGTTGCAGGGCGGCTGTTTTGATTTGTTCGTATTGTTGCGGATGGTACAGCGCGGCGTCGCTGATGAGTTTTTGTGCCGCGGCGGCAGAACCCAGTGCGGCGGCACGGTGGTAGTAATCGTGCGCGATATGGTTGTCGGCTTTGATGCCGAGGCCGTAGCGGTAGAGGTCGCCCATGATTTTCAGGGCTTCGGGATGGTTTTTCTCGGCGGCAGCTTTGGCATAGCGCGCCGCTTGGAACGGGTCGCGTTCGGAAAGTTCGCCGGTCAGGGCGTATTGGGCTAGCTTGGCCTGTGCTTCCGCTTGCTCCTTATCGGCGGCACGACGATACCATTCTAAGGCTTCAGATTTGCGTTGGGCGGCAAGAAGGTCGGCTAGTAGGGTTTGTGCGGCGATGTGGCCGGTTTGCGCGGCTTGTTCGAGATAATGTTCGGCTTGTGCTTGGTCGGGGCTGATGCCTGTGCCGTAGAAGTAGATTTGACCGAGTTGCCAGCAGGCAGCAGTCACGCCGAGCGCGGCCGCTTTTTCGTATTGTTCGATGGCTGTTTCAACGTCGCCTTGGCGTTGATGATGACGTGCCAGATGGTAATACGCAGGCGCGGCATATCGGGCAGCGGCAAGCTCTGCCCAGTAGAACGATTGTGGATCGTTGCGTTGCGCGTGGTAACGCATGAGAATTAATTGGGCTTCGGGGTGACCTTGCTCACCCAGCCAGGCGTATTCGTTAAGAAGCTGTCCGGTCGGGGTGCCGTTTTGTTCGCGTTGTTGCAGCAGGGTAAAGAGTGCCTCGGGATGGCGTTGGGCCGCGGCGGCTTCCAACCATGAAAGTGCCTGCTTCGGTTGGCCGTTTTGCAGCAGATGGTTGCCCAATGCGAAAGCAGCTTCCGTATATCCCTGCTCTGCCGCCTGTTGCAACAGGGGCAGGGCTTGGGCGGTATGGGATTGTTCCAAAAGGGCGGCGGCTTGCCGGTAGAGGATATCAGGAGCGGCGGTCATGGTTTGCGGGCGGATATAAAGTGGAAGACGGATGCTGCGGCATATGGGCGGCGATACCGGTTGAGGGCTTTGTAAAAATATTGCTCGGCATAATTTTGCAGAGTGTATTGCCTTGCTGGCTTATCTTTAGGATGTTTGGCTTGTTATATTGTTTTGCTTAGTGGTACATCCATATTTTGTGCGTTACAAAGGGCTCAGGTTGAGTCGGTATGCGCTCATGACAGCTCGGTCATTATACTGTTTTTGTAATTTATTGTTAATGATAAATGCAGGTTTTTGTGTTTTATTTACATGGCAGTAGCTAAGGTATTGATTGCTTCAGGCCGTCTGAAATGTTTTCAGACGGCCTGAACTTTTCTTTCGCTAAATCAGGTTGTCGATGTAGAAGAGTCGGATGAGTTTTTGTTGGGGAAAAAGACCTGACTGTAGAAGTTGCCGTTAATTTGGGTTACGTTGAGGTGGTACATACGGTAGGCATGGAACAGCTCTTTGTCAGGCGGTGTCGGATGATTCCAAAATTCTGCTAAGGTATTTTGGTCAGTAATGCCGGGAATATCATAATAGGCACGGCCGAGAACCTTAACTGGCATATTGTGAATCAGTCCGGACAGACCGCTGGTGCTGTTGATGGTGACCATGCCGAGGCCGTGGCGCAGGAAAACGGGCAGGGGGACATCATGGACGTAAGTCACGCGGCCTTTGAGTTTGGGGTGTTCTTTGATAAAGCGTTTAATGTCGCGCCAGTAGTCGATAAAGCCGCGGTCCATCGGATGATGCTTGATGATGATGTTGGTATCGGCAGGTGCGTGCTCGGCAAATGAGCTCAAAACATGGAGCAGGAAGCTGCGGACGCTGGGAAAGTCGCAATGGATACGGACTTGGCTGTCGTTGAATACCTGCAAGGGAACAATAAAAAACTTGCCGTATTTTCCTGCTTCCACACGTTTGGCGATTTGGATGTCTTCAATATAGTAGTTCAAACGCTTGAGGATGGAGATCGACCACAGTTTGAGGTAATGGCCGGCATTGGATGCGCGGTGGTGGATGTAGTTCGGGTACTTGTTCGGATTGCAGAACAATTCGATATAGTAACGGATGGCGTTTTTTGCCATGGGCGTAAACCCACCGCGTACCGGCGTTGGCGCTTCATATTCTTGTTGGGCCAGTTTGGGGAATTGTTCAAGAAAAAAGTCGGCACGGCGCGGCAGAGGGGAAAATGCGTTGACGCCGTCTTTTTCTAAGGTGATGTAGTAGGGGCGGAAATAGCCTTCTTCAAACGCCCAGAAACTGGCTTGGTTTTCGTTTGCAATGCGTTTTGCGATGACATGATAAGGGCGTGTGTCGCCAAAGCAGACAACCGCCTGGATGTGATGTTGAACGATGTATTCTTGCAAGAATTCAGGAAAGGCATCGTAGTTGTAGTTAAAAACAACGGTATGCGCTTGAGTGAGCGGATAAAAATAGTCGTCGCCTGCATTAAAGTTGAATTTATGTACAGTTTTGCCGTTTTCAGTCAGCCAATTGGCAAGGCGCAGAAAAAAATCGCCGACAGGGCCTTGAAGCAGCAGGATATTTTCTGCGCTTTCAAGCAGGTTTTGCAGGTTGTTTTTGAGGACGGTCTGTTTCATGTCGCAATGTGGTTTTGTTTTTTATGTAATAGTTTTAGGTTGAACTTTCAAGCATACGCCAAGAGAATTAACGATGCAAAAGCAATGATGCCACAATAGAGGCAAGTTCATGACGTATTGTTAATTTAGATGGTATTTATTTAAAAGATCGATATAGTTGTTTGATTTTACCTAATTTTTTAGCAAAGTACCCGCGATGTAATCCGTTGTTGTTTTTTTGCATATTTTTTTGTCGTATCAGGATTTGGGCTGCAGTTTCCGCATTGATGGCCTGATGGGTTTCGGGGTGGATGTAGTCAGGATAGTGGATGAGCGTGCCGGCAATCAGCTGCCAAAGTTCAAGTCTGCGACTGCGGCGCGGAATAGGGAGCAGATCTTGGGTAAGCCCCCAACCTGCATAGAAAGGCAGGCCGTAGCAGCTGACTTTTTTGCCGCGCAACAAGGCTTCAAAACCGGTCAGCGAAGTCATGGTATGAACTTCGTCTGCGTATTGGAGACAAGTCAGGATGTCGGCTTGTTCGGCGGTTTGGTTGGCATATCGTGCCGTATCTTCAGGGGAAATATGGCCGATACGGTTACCGCTGACTACATCGGGATGCGGTTTGTAGATAATATAGGCATCGGGATTGCGTTCGCGTACGGTACGGAGCAGATCCAGATTGCGATAGATTTGGGGCGAACCGTAGCGGATAGACGCGTCATCTTCAACCTGGCCAGGAATGAGGATTACGGTTTTGTCGGTTGACGGGGCGGTGAAGTCTGAGCTGCCGACGTTGTATTTGCTGATGTGGTTTTCGGTCAGCATTTTTTGCAGCTTCAAGGCCGTCTGAAAGTCTTGATCGTCGAAGTTTTGGTTTTGTAGGATGTGTTCAAGACGGGACGGGATTTCAGCATTGAAATAAATGCCCATATCGTCGGTAACGAGCGACAGCGGCGGCACTAAATTAGAACCAAGCCCGACCGAGCGGATAAAGCCGTCTTCCATGCGCAGCAGGGGGATATTATGTTGTTCGGCAAAACGGACGATGGCCTCTTTGCCGTTACCCCAGGCAAGGATGCGTGCACCATCGGACAGTTTGACTCCGGCCAGTTTTTGGGTGGAAGAGATAAATTTCAGACGGCATGAGGGTACATTAAAGAACGGTTTGGCAACCGCGCGTTTCCACAAAGACATGCCGACGCAATACAACTCGCCACGCAATTTGTCGTTTTTGCGTTTGACCGTTGCCAGATAGTCGATAACATCAAAGAGGCTGCCTGCTTCGCCGGTATTGGGGTTGAGGTAGCGGCTGTATTGCAGATAGGCCGCGGCAAAGAGCTGCAGCAAGTTGCGGGGGGCGCGGCGTTGGGTTTGGACAAGGCGGTTGATTTCAGGATGGCGGTCGTCACTTACGCCCCATCCGGCATACCACGGCAGGCCGAAGGTGGTCAGCGGTTTGCTGCACAAAAGCGCCTCAAAACCCATTTGCGAGGTAACGCAATAAACTTTATCGACGTTTTGCAACAAAGAAATCGGATTGATGTCTTCCGCCAAAAGATGGACACGGTGTTGCTGCGCAAGCTGGGTCAGATAGCCTTGTTTTTTGCCGCACAAAACATCGGGATGGGTTTTTACCCAGATGTCGGCTTGCGGGTTTTCATTTAAGGCCGTCTGAAACATCAGTTCAAACGTAGAGGCATCTGCGCCGCCATATTGAATGGCCATATCGCCGAAGGTTTGGTCGATGATGAGGACGGTTTCAGGCTTGGATGGGGAACGTAAAGGATGATCGTCTGAAAGTTCGGGCGCGTGGTTGTATTTGGACAGGTGGTGTTGCAGGATGAAATCCATCGCCTGCTGCGCCTGAGCCAAGGTTTCAGACGGCATGGTATCGGTGGCAAGAATCAGTTGTTCCAAACGCGAAGGACGGGTGGTGTCGTAGTAGATGCCGATATCGTCATAGACGATGGAATAAGGCGGATAACCGGCGACCCCTAGTCCGACTGAACGTAAAAAGCCGTCCTCAAGATTGATCAGGGGCAATCTTAAGATATGTGCTAATTTTCTACGTTTGGGATGTTTCTTGCCCCAAAATAATGCGGTCTTATCCGTTGAAATTTTGTCTAAAAATTTGGTGAGCAAGAGACGTTGTTTAAATAGGCCGAATGTTGAAAAAATCATTTTAAATTATTATGTTATATATTGAGTATTATTAATGTAAAAATTTATTCTGCCTCTATTTCAAAGTAGGTGTCCATAAAATTACGGAAATGTAGGGCATAGTTTTTTTCAGCATTATTACTGTTTGGATCATTAATGCAGAAGGAATGGGGCATGTGAAGATGTTCTTTTTTAAATAATAATTTTTTATATTGAGTCTGGGCATGTGAACTGCGTATGTTGAAATAATAGCAAATTTCACGTTTTGGTGTGGCATATCCGTCAAGGTACATCAACCAAGGTACTAAAAAACTGGCCATATTAAGTTCAGAATTATGGCGTACCTTGTTATTTAGAAAAGAATTTATTTCATCTTCAAATAATGACCATGCTTTTTGAAAGGATGTTTTCCGTAGCGGAACGTAAGTATGTACCAACGGTGTATTGATATTAATTGTCGGATAATGTCTTTTTAAGAGCTTTAATGCGTGTTCTGATGCGGTCAATGTCGGTGTGATTAGGCCCCGTTGACGCATTTTTTGAAAACTTTTATTGGCAACAAATAGGGAAGCCAAGCCATTGTTTTCAAAAAAGTGGTTAGGCGTCAGCGGTCTTGCAACGAAAACATCATCATTGAAATAAATAAAATGTTCACTTAAACCTGGAATTTTATATAAGTTTGCTTCAATGACGTGGGAATTGAACGTTGGTAAGTATTTGGCATCAATAATTTGCGAATGATTGATTAATTTAATTTTAGAATGGGAATTTTCATCTAACCATTTAGGTTTTTGATCCGCAGTTACAATAAAAATATTGCGGACCCACGGCATAAACTTTTGTACGGCCTGTACTGAATAAAAAAGTTCATTATGGTTGGAAAAGCGGGCAGGGTCGGTCGCATACAGGCCGATATCTTCCTGATCGATGGGTTGCAGGGTACGGTAATACTGTTCTTGCCATGCTTTATCGGTATTGTCGACCCAAGTAAAAACAACATCGATGGGAAAGTTTGGCAAAACGTTTTCTGTGAGTGATGCAAGATTTGCATCTGCATTGATCAGAGTGAATTCTTCAGTTTCAGGAATAGGCTGTTCTACATTATAAGGAGGAAAGCGTTTATTTAGAAAATCCCTAAAGAAAATATGGGGTTCTCTAAAAAATTTTCTAATTTTATTTAAATTCATTTGAAACTTTCTAATACTACAAAATAGAAACAGTTGATTCTGTTATGTTTTGAAGTTATCCAAACGTTACGGCTTCAGCCAATACTTTGCCTGCCAAGTCTTTAGGCGACAGGTTCGGCTCGCCTTGCAACGGCCAGTCGATGCCGACGGTCGGATCATTCCAAATCAGCGAGTGTTCGGCTTTGGGATTGTAATAATCCGTGCATTTATAGACGAACTCGGCTTCATCGCTCAGTACATAGAAGCCGTGAGCGAAACCTTCGGGTACCCACAGTTGGCGTTTGTTTTCTGCGGACAGAATCTCGCCTACCCATTTGCCGAAAGTGGGGGAGTCTTTACGCATATCGACGGCTACGTCGAATACTTCGCCGACAACCACGCGCACGAGTTTGCCTTGTGTGTTTTCAGTTTGATAGTGCAGGCCGCGCAATACGCCTTTGCTGGATTTGGAGTGGTTTTCCTGCACGAAGGTGCGGTCGCAGACTTGGGTCTTGAACCACTCGTCGCGGAAAGTTTCCATAAAAAAGCCGCGCGCATCGCCGAAGACTTGCGGCTCAAGCAGTTTTACGTCAGGAATGGCGGTATCAATGATGTTCATTGTTTTATCTTTCATCTAAAGGCCGTCTGAAAAGTTTCAGACGGCCTCAAACATTATTTTTTCAACAGGCGCAGCAAATATTGGCCGTATTGGTTTTTCGCCATCGGTCGCGCCAGCTCTTCCAGTTTTTCATCGGAAAGCCAACCGTTGCGCCAAGCGATTTCTTCCAGGCAGGCGATTTGCAGGTCTTGGATGTTTTGCACGGTTTGGACGAATGAAGCGGCTTCGTGCAGGCTCTCGTGGGTGCCGGTGTCCAGCCATGCGAAACCGCGTCCCAAAAGTTGTACCGACAATGAACCGTCTTCCAAATACATTTGGTTGAGATCGGAAATTTCCAATTCGCCGCGGGCGGACGGTTTGATTTGTTTGGCGAACTCGACGACGCGTTGGTCGTAGAAGTACAAGCCGGTTACCGCCCAATCGGATTTGGGCTGTTGCGGTTTCTCTTCGATAGACAGGGCGTTGAAGTTTTCGTCAAATTCAACCACGCCGAAACGCTCGGGGTCTTTGACTTGATAGCCGAATACGGTTGCGCCGTGGGTCTTGGCGGCGGCCTGTTTCAATGTTTGCGTAAATGATTGGCCGTAGAAAATATTATCGCCCAAAACCAAGCAAACATTGTCGTTGCCGATAAATTCTTCGCCGATGATAAATGCCTGTGCCAAGCCGTCCGGACTGGGTTGCACGGCATAACTGATGGAAATGCCGAAATCGCTGCCGTCGCTGAGCAGGCGTTTGAAAGAGGCGTTGTCTTCGGGCGTGGTAATCACCAAAATATCGCGGATTCCTGCCAGCATCAATACGGACAGGGGATAGTAAATCATGGGCTTGTCGTATACGGGCAGCAGTTGTTTGGATACGCCGCGCGTGATGGGGTAGAGGCGCGTGCCGCTGCCGCCGGCGAGGATAATGCCTTTCATGGGTTTTCTCCTGAGTAGTGTGTGTTTGCGTGATTTTCAGACGGCCTAATATTGGAACAGGCCGTCTGAAAACTTATTTTCCAGTGCCTAAACGTTCTAAACGGTAGCTGCCGTTCAATACGTTTTGCCACCAGGTTTTGTTGTCCAAATACCATTGCACTGTTTTGCGGATGCCGGATTCGAATGTTTCCTGAGGTTTCCAGCCCAGCTCCCTGCCGATTTTGGCAGCGTCGATGGCGTAGCGCACGTCATGGCCGGGGCGGTCTTGTACGAAAGTAATCAAATCTTCATAACGCGCCACGCCGGCCGGTTTTTCAGGAACAAGCTCTTCCAGCAGGGTGCAGATGGTTTTGACGACTTCAATATTGGTTTTTTCATTGTGGCCGCCGATATTGTAGGTCTCACCGACAACACCTTCGGTAACAACCTGATACAGCGCGCGCGCGTGGTCTTCGACAAACAGCCAGTCGCGGATTTGCATACCGTCGCCGTACACGGGCAGCGGTTTGCCGTCAAGCGCGTTCAGAATCATCAAAGGAATGAGTTTTTCCGGGAAATGGTAAGGGCCGTAGTTGTTGGAACAGTTGGTTACGATGGTCGGCAAGCCGTAAGTACGCAGCCATGCGCGGACGAGGTGGTCGCTGGATGCTTTGGAGGCAGAGTAGGGGCTGGACGGCGCATATGGCGTGGTCTCAGTAAACAAATCGTCTGTGCCGTGCAAATCGCCATAGACTTCATCGGTAGAAATATGATGGAAGCGGAAGGCTTCGCGTTTTTCAGACGGCATTTGTTGCCAGTAGGCGCGGGCCGCTTCAAGCAGATTGAATGTGCCGACGATATTGGTTTGGATAAACTCGCCTGCCGAATCGATAGAGCGGTCGACATGGCTTTCCGCAGCCAAGTGCATCACGGCATCAGGCTGGTGTTGTGCGAATACGCGGTCGAGTTCTGCGCGGTCGCAAATATCCACTTGCTCAAAAGCATAGCGAGGATTATTGGCTACCTCAGTCAAAGATTCCAAATTGCCGGCATAAGTCAGCTTATCGACATTGACGACAGAGTCTTGGGTGTTTTGGATAATATGACGGACAACGGCAGAACCGATAAAGCCCGCACCGCCGGTAACAAGGATTTTTTTCATAAGTTTCAGAGGATAGTCAAAATAATATAAACGGATTATAGCAGACAGAATGTGTGTTTTTTAGATAAAGAGGCCGTCTGAAAACATCTCTTTCAGACGGCCTGTATCAAGTCAACTTAATCGTCGTAGCCATTTGGGTTGTTGCTGACCCAACGCCATGAGTCTTCCATCATCTGCGCCAAATCACGCTTGGTTTCCCAACCGGTTTGCGCTTTGGTGTAGGCGGGATCAGCGTAGAAACAGGCCAAATCGCCATCACGACGCGGTTTGATTTGGAACGGAATGGTCAAACCGGAGGCTGCCTCAAAGGCACGGATGATTTCCAATACCGAATAAGCACGTCCCGAACCCAAATTAAACAGGTGTACACCCGAAACATCGCTTTTCGCCTGCATGGCCGCCACATGGCCTTCCGCCAAATCCATCACATGGATATAGTCGCGCATACCCGTACCGTCTGGGGTAGGGTAGTCATCGCCGAAAACCGACAATTGCGGCAGCTTGCCTGAAGCCACTTGGCAGATATAAGGCAGCAGATTGTTTGGGATGCCGTTTGGCTGCTCGCCGATCAAACCGCTTTCATGCGCACCGATAGGGTTGAAATAGCGCAACAAAATCACGCTCCAGCGCGGATCGGCCTTTTGGATATCCGTCAAAATGCGCTCCACCATAGACTTAGACGTACCGTAAGGGCTGGTCGTATCCCCCGGTTGCATATCTTCCGTATAAGGCACTTTACCCGGATCACCGTAAACCGTAGCCGATGAGCTGAACACAATCTTAAATACGCCGGCACGCGCCATTTCTTCAGCCAAAACCAAGCTGCCCGACACATTGTTGTCATAGTATTTCATTGGCTCAGCCACGCTTTCACCGACTGCCTTCAAGCCGGCAAAATGGATGACTGCATCAATATCGTGTTCTGCAAAGATTTGACGCAACACTTCACGATCACGGATATCCCCTTGGTAAAAAGGCACAGACTTGCCGGTAATCTTTTCCAAGCGCGGGAGGATGTTGGCAGACGAATTGCACAAATTGTCCAAAATCACGGCATTAAAGCCTGATTTCAGCAGGGAAACAACGGTATGAGAACCGATAAAACCGGTACCGCCGGTAATAAGAATAGTCATTGGTTTTCCTTAATTAAAATTGTGTCTGGAAGTCGTGAAACCGGTTGGCTGAAAATACAAACGCTTTCAGATGGCCTGGTGTAAGTGTTGTCAAAGAGGGATTGCTTTATTTGGTTATTGTATATTTAGTTACCTGAAAAGTAAAAAAATATGGGATAATCACAATGTTATGCACAGGGTGCAAAGCGTTATCATTTCAATTTTAATAAAAGGATCTTACCATGTCAGTATCTAACGAAGTTTTGGCGTTGATTTCACAAGTTGCACAAAAACAAGTGTCAGCAAATGAAGAATTGTTGTCTACAGGACTTATTGATTCTGTGAGCGCAATGGATTTGGTTATGGCCATCAAACAAAAATTTGATGTTGATTTGCCGTTTGAGCAACTGGTTGATATTTTGGCAAACTCAGCCAATATCATTCAATATGTTGAAAATAATTACAAAGGCTAAATCATGAAACAATTAAATGAATTCCAAAATCTTGATGATTTTTTGGAATACCGTTTCAGCCAAACTTCGGGAAAAGCGTTAGTTAATGATACTCAGGAATGTTCTTGGGAAGAGTTGCGCGTAAAAATAGCCGCATTTATCGAGGCTTACAAAAGCATAGCAGATATTACTAAAAACATTCCTCTGGTGTTGCACGGCCATAAAGAAATTGATTTTGCAGTGGCAATTTATGCCTGCTTATTAAACAAAATCCCTTTTATTCCGGTGGATAGTATTTATCCTGAAAGCCGTCTGAACAATATCTGCCAACTGTCGAAAGCACGCTTTGTATACCGTTCGGCAACGCAAACTTTTGAAAAGCAGACTGATGAAGAAGTAGAGTTGGCTGAAAAAGATTTGGCTTACATCATGTTTACTTCAGGAACAACCGGCGCACCTAAGGGTGTGCAAATCGGTCGTGAAGCTGTATTCAACCTGATGAAATGGATGAAAGAGCAGCTTAATTTAGCCGCACCTAATATATTTATGAATCAGGCACCGTTTGCGTTTGATTTGTCAATGTACGAAATCTTCGGCAACTTGGCTTACGGTGGTTGCATTGTCATGAACAGTCGTGATGCTATTTCTAATCCTGCCACCTGGATTGATTTTTTGGCCAAACAACAAATTACTACCTGGGTTTCCACGCCTTCTTTTGCCATGCAGCAGCTGCTTAACCCTAAATGCAGTCAGGCTACTTTACCGAGTTTGAAAGAATTTTTGTTCTGTGGCGAAAAACTTGGCAAACCAGTAGTAAATATGATTTTTCAAAAATTTCCCGGTGTCCGTGTTATCAATACCTATGGTCCGACTGAAGCTACTGTAGCAACAACTTACGTTGATATTACACCTGATATGCTGGCGGCAGAAGAAGAGTTGCCTGTAGGCGTTGCCGTGCTTAATTCCCAATTAGAGATTGTTGACGAAGAGATTTGGATTAGCGGTAACCATGTGATGCGTGGCTATCTGAACAATGAAACTGAAAATGCTAAACGCTTGGTCGTACACAGTGCAGATAACCGTACTTATAAAACAGGTGACTACGGTTTTGAAAAAAATGGATTGTTCTATGTACAAGGCCGTAAAGACGAGCAGATTAAGCTCAATGGCTACCGTATTGAACTTTCAGAAATTGAAGAAAAAATCCTTAACCTTAAGGAATTTGCCTTTGATAATGTGGCAGTAGTGGCTTTGAAGCGCAACACAGGCGCAGTATTGCGTCTGGTGTGTTTCTATACAGCCAAGCAAAGTGCCGATACTCAGGCGATCAAAGACGCATTAGTACAAAATTTACCGTCTTACATGATGCCGTCTGAATTTATTCACATTGATGAAATTTCAGTCAGCACTAACCACAAAACTGACAAAAAAGCATTGTTGGAAAAATATCAGCGAGGTTTATAAAAATGGATTTATATCAAATTCAGAAAAATATCTTACAAAAAGCCAAGATTGATCCTGGAAAGGTTTCTGCTTGGATTTATGAAGATCAAAGTATAGTGTTCGATTTTCTGTTGAATGACTATTTTGTCAGCATCAGCTATTCGACATCAGGACAATCTTTTAACTTTATTGAGCGTAATAAGAGCAAGGTTTCTAAAATTTCTATTTTTCCAAAATTTCTGAAATATATTTCAGAAATTTATGGAAGTTACCCGCAATCGGTTAATCAGGAAAAGACAGTATTGTCTTTTAAATTTGCTGAAGCTGATTGGGTAAAAATTGAGGATAAATTTAGTGAGATTTTAGAAGTTACTTCCATTTATCTTGGCAGCGAACTGTGCTACATCCTGAATGTTGAAAAAAATAAAGGCATTAATTTAGCCGAGTATTTGGATAAGCCGGAAGTTGAATACATTGGTGTCAAAGGCGACAGTAATGAGTTTTTCCTAACCTATGCTCGGAAACATGGTTTAAGTAATTATGTTTATGAGCTAAATAATAAAGGTTTTTTAGCTGTTGAACACAAAATGGGTGTAAGTGTGTTCCGTCGTGTGAACAGGCACAGCTATAAAGATCTTTTAGCCTATTTCTCAGACTCTTTCCATGAGTTGGAAAATGTACTTTATACTGTTGAAGCACCTAAATCTATTAACGCTAATAAGAAGAACTTATTAATATTATTTTCATATACGCATAAAAATAATGAAAATATGCTAGATAGGTATTATAGTCATCCATTTCCATTTATTGCTAACAATATTATGCCTAATACCTATATTATCCGTGTAACTGATATAGCAGGTGCATTTGGTAGTCATGGTTTAAATACTAAGTTTGATGAAAATATTGAAGATAATATTCAGCGGTTTATCAAGAGTCTAATGAATATTTATGGAATAGAAAAGGAAAATGTAATACTCTCAGGATTCTCTTCAGGAGGTACTAGTGCTATCTATCATGGATTGATTGGTGGGTATAAAACTTTTGCTATTGATCCTTTTTTAGGTAATCATAATAATTACTATAATGGGAAGGATCCTGTGTATTTATATTCAATCCGCAAACCGATTATGGAAACATTTAAAGAACTACCTACCAAAATCAATCATAATTTTGAGAATCAAGTGGTTATCTCCTCTGCTAAGGTTTCTGAGTTTTATCAAGATATTAAAGAATTTAAACGATCTTTGCCTGCAATCGTATTATATGAATTTGATTTTGAGAAGATCCAGAAACATACTGATTTCCCAAGTAATGCTTCATTTTTAATACATACCATTATTAATAATTTGCTGTTGGACATCCATATCACTGATTCGGACATTAATCTGAATTAAAATATGAAGTAGATATATGGTAGCTTGATTAGTGTATTAACAGTAAAGGCCGTCTGAAAACATAAAAGTTTTCAGGTGGCCTTTTTTAAGATAACACAAAATTACTTTAAACAAGCCAATTGTTTTTTCAGACATTTAGCCTGCAATACTTTGTCATCTTTAGCTTCAGCTATTTCGGCTGCCAGTTTCCAATATGCTGCTGTGTCTTGTAGAGAGAGGCTGTCAAAATAACGTTGTGCTGCCTGATGGTTTTTCAGACGGCATAAAGCAGTTGTATAAAGATACATTGTTTCCGGTGAGGTTTGTGCAAAATCAGCCAATATTTTGGTGACAGACTCCCAATCTTGGTTTTGGGCAAGTTTTTCAGCTTCATACAAGGCCAAAGACGGATTCTCAGGATATTTTTGGCGCAGTTGAGCCAATAGATATCCTTCGCCGTCAGTGTTGCCGGTAGCGTACATTTTTTTCAGATAATCGACTGTTAAATCTTCAGGAATTAAGAGTAGGTTTTCTTCAAAGGCACGGTTAAGCTGGGTAAATAATTTTTCAGAGTCACCACGTAATTTTGCAAGTCTTGCAATGGCAATACGACAACTTGGGTCGTTTTTTGTGTGCTTTTCAAAAGCAACCAAATACTGATGCGCGCCTTGTAAGTTGCCAAGTTTCATGCAGAGGTAAGAAGCCAATAGCTCGGGTTTTAGATAACCTTTTGTGCGATCGTCCAAGCTATCAATATACGTTTTCAGTAAAGCCAATGCTACAAAATAATTCTGCTCCGATAGCTTTTGTGCTACGGTCAACAAAGGTTGATATGAGTCGGGTAAGTCTGTACCTATCCGGGCAAACAGTTTTTCATACGGCCTTTTTGCTTGGTGAAATGAGGATGCAAGCAATGAGATAAGTAAATCATTTTGCGTTCCTATATGCTCGTTTTCAGCAAAAAATTCCGCCCCTTTAACAGCATTACCGATATATAAGTCCATTTTCGCATGCCAGTAACCTGCGGTATCGGGATAATCAGGTAACAGGTTTTGCAAAGTATCAAACTGTTTGCTCTCAAATAAAGCGTTCAGATAACGATGGCGATAATCAGCTGTTTCTTCCGCATTCAGACGGCCTGTATCAAGCAGAGTTTGGATACGGGTTGCTGCCAAGTCCCATACTTGATGATTCTCTGCTTGCTCAATCATATTGATTAAAATCGGCAGATTGTCAGCGGTTTCGGCATGGTCAAGAGCAGTAATAGCTTGATACACGCGTTCGCAGTTGCCACCTTCCTGAAAGGGGAAAGTATCGCGGATGCGAGCAAGATATTCGGGTTTGGCATGTCCTGATTTTAAAATGCTTTCTAATTCAGCCAGCGTTTCATGCTGATTGATGGTAATAGGGCCAAATCCGTCAGTTTCGTAAGAAAAATAGCCTTTTTGATAGGTGTGCGTACCTGAAAAGAAGGCTTCTTTATCAAATTGATAGTAAATAATTGCCTTATTCAGATAGGCCATGTCGAATGCTACTGATGAGTAGTCGGTAATCAATACGGCGCAACGTCCGAAAAGATACTGAATACTTTCAGTTTCACGCAGTCCACTCCAGATTTTTATATAGGTAGGGACATTCATTACTTCCAAATAGGGCTCGATATTTGGGTGTGGTGCAAAAATTACTTCGTAGCCGTAGGTTTCTGCCATTTCCTTCAGGCGCTGGTCATGAAGCAGGGCCTGCCAGTAACGGGCATAGTCAGTTTCCATAAAAGCACTGTTGAGCGTACGAGTATTGCTACCTGTACCGATATTTTGACCGACAATGTTATTGCGCCAAGTTGGCATAATCAGGATCTTGCGACTGTCGGGCTTATTTTTTGATAGTAAGGAGTCGTAGCGTGGAAATCCAGTTAGTGCTACTTCTTTTTCGGTCAGTTTGTAGGTATTGAAATCAGCCTTAATCGAGTGACTTTCTGGCTCAGTGGTGGTGATGAAACAGTGTAGGTTTTGTTTGCTATTTGTCCATGCGGAAAGATTGTCTTTAGTTACTCCGTGCTGGAGAAAGACAAATTTTTTGCTGTATTCGTATAAATCCCCAAAATAATTGTTAATGTGTTTTTCTAAGTGGCTGGAAATGATTTTTTCAGCTTTACGTAAACGTCGTTTGTATTCGCTACCACCAAATTCTATAAGATTGAAGCCTTCATGTTTGAGACGGTTCCAGTCTGGGGCAGTTCTGTTGAGTACGAAATAGCAAGTTTGTTCGGGGTGGTTCTGCATCATATAACGATAGAAATGCTCGGCATTATCATCGGCTTTGGTTTCCCTGTCCATCAAGAGCCAGCTGCCATCTGAAAGGTATTTCTCAGATGGTGTAAATAAACCAGTAAGTTCATTTAATGAGATACCGCGCATAAAGGTTTTACCTTTAATCGAAATCCGCATTGCTTTTTTGTTGAGTAGGATATTAATTTTGGCGTTGTCTGAAACGTCACCATAGGGAACCCACAAACGTTTTTCGTAAACAAATAATTGTTCATTTAGCTTATTGACCACGTTTTTTGCATAGGCGGGGACAAGATCACGCCCATCAGCCTGTACAGAATATGGCTGGTCGAAATAGGTAAAATAGCTGATAAGAAACTGCTTGCGTTCACGATCAATGTTTTCAATATAGGCGATTTGGAATGGTGGATCGCTCTGTTTGAACATTCCAAGCATACCAACCTTATGGAATAGCCATACTCCCGCTAAGCCAAATTCCATAATATTTTTTTGATCAATATAATTAAAAACCTGCTGCATTAGATCATAAAAATGTGATTTTTGTTTGGCATTCAGCAAATCTAGACGCTCAGGTCTATTAAGCAATTGTTGGATATACCATGCCATATCGTATAATGCGGTTTTTTGTATTGAAGATGGTACATGCCCTAAGCGGTTTTTATAGTTTTGGAGCATAGGCAAGAAGCCATACTCAAAAACATTAGAAAACTTTTCCACTTTTTGCCAAGAAGTATCTAAAGTGGATGTGCCGCTTTCACGTTTGCGATAGAAGTAGACAGCATCTTTATCAAACACAGCTTTTGCGTTCTGTAAATCTAATAAATAGTCTGCAATAAATTTGCCATCTTCGAAGTTTGGCTTGACATTGTGGTCAAACATCAAGTTTTGTTTTTTAATATAACTGACTCTGAAAAAGGTGGAGGCAGCTGACATATTGATAAATTTATCGAGCTTAGCAACATCAATAACATGGGTTTTGTCAAAACGGAATCTTAAAGGATGGCTGTCATTAATAGCATTTTGATTTTCAAGGAAAAACTTCATATTAGTAGCTACGGTTACTGCCGACGGATGTTGGCTAATCTGGGTATCTACTGATTTGAAGTAGTCGGGGTGAAGATAATCGTCAGGGTCAGTAAATACTACCCATTCAGTTTGTGTATGTTGCAACCCCAAATTACGTGCCGAGGCCTGACCACCGTTTTCTTTGTAAAAATAATGGATATTTTTTGGAAACTTGGTTTGCCATCGTTTGATGATTTCTGCCGAATGGTCGGTTGATCCATCATCTACTAGAATAATTTGAATGTGTTTTTTGAAGTTTAAGCTTTGTTTGACGATACTGTCAAAATAGTCATCAAGGTATTTTTCGACGTTATAAACTGCCGAAACAATTGT
>NZ_CATNVN010000002.1:0-41215 GCF_951230505.1 uncultured Neisseria sp. | reverse complement strand
TAGGCCGTCTGAAAATACATGGTGCAAATGGACAAGTTTTGCCTGTTTGCATCTGTTTTTATGATGGGCAAACCTGCCTTTTTTGCCAAACACCTTAACCCCTCTTTCAGACGGCCTTATTTTTTTCCGAACCATTTTATGTTTCACAAACCTTCATTTTTAAATGCGATCAACGGTGTGGCGCTGCTGATATTGTTTGTCGTCAGCCTGTCGGTCGGCGTGGCCGAATTCAAATGGTCCGCCCTGTTTTCGCTATCCGACAGCCAGCAAGTCATGTTCATCAGCCGCCTGCCGCGCACGTTTGCGATTGTGCTGACAGGTGCGTCGATGGCGGTAGCCGGCATGATTATGCAGATTTTGATGCGCAATCGTTTTGTCGAACCGTCGATGGTGGGCGCAAGCCAAAGCGCGGCTTTGGGTTTGCTGTTGATGACCCTGCTGCTACCGGCCGCGCCGCTGCTGGCAAAAATGTCGGTTGCCGCCGTTTCCGCACTGATCGGGATGTTGGTCTTTATGCTGCTGATCCGCCGCCTGCCACCGACCGCGCAACTGATGGTGCCTTTGGTCGGGATTATTTTCGGCGGGGTGATTGAGGCGGTGGCCACCTTTATCGCGTATGAAAACGAAATGCTGCAAATGCTCGGCGTGTGGCAACAGGGCGATTTTTCCGGCGTGTTGCTCGGGCGGTATGAGCTGTTGTGGGCAACGGGAATTTTGGCTTTGTTTGCCTATTTGATTGCCGACCAGCTGACGATTTTGGGTTTGGGCGAAACAGTAAGCGTAAACTTGGGGCTGAACCGGACGGCGATTCTGTGGTCGGGGTTGATTATTGTGGCGCTGATTACGTCTTTGGTGGTCGTGACAGTCGGTAATATTCCGTTTATCGGCTTGGTCGTGCCGAACATCATCAGCCGCCTGATGGGCGACAAGCTGCGCCAAAGCCTGCCTGCAGTGGCCTTGCTGGGCGCGTCTTTGGTGTTGCTGTGCGATATTGTCGGACGCGTGATTGTGTTTCCGTTTGAAATTCCGGTCTCTACGGTTTTTGGCGTGATGGGGACGGCTTTGTTTTTGTGGCTTTTATTAAGGAAACCTGCTCATGCCGTCTGAAAAAAATATCGGTTTTATGGCAGGAAGCAGCCGTCCGTTGTGGGTCGCCTTTGCACTGTTGCTGGTTTCCTGCGTCCTGTTTATGACGCTCAACGTCAAAGGCGATTGGGACTTTGTCTTGCACCTACGCCTGACCAAGCTTGCCGCGCTGCTGATGGTCGCCTATGCGGTCGGCGTGTCCACGCAACTCTTCCAAACGCTGACCAACAATCCGATTCTGACCCCTTCGATTTTGGGTTTCGATTCGCTGTATGTGTTTTTGCAGACCTTGCTGGTGTTTACGCTCGGCGGCGTGGGCTATGCTTCCCTGCCGTTGACGGGTAAATTCGGCTTTGAACTGGTCGTCATGATGGGCGGCTCGCTGCTGCTGTTCTACACGCTCATCAAACAGGGCGGACGCGATTTGTCGCGCATGATTTTAATCGGCGTGATTTTCGGGATTTTGTTCCGTAGTCTGTCGTCGCTGCTTTCGCGCATGATTGACCCCGAAGAATTTACCGCGGCGCAGGCGAATATGTTTGCCACCTTCAATACCGTCCACTCGGAATTGTTGGGCATCGGCGCAGTCGTGTTGCTCATCAGCGCCGCCGTAATCTGGCGCGAACGCCACCGCCTCGATGTTTACCTACTCGGCCGCAATCAGGCCATCAATTTGGGCATCAACTACACGCGCAATACCTTATGGCTGCTGTTGTGGATCGCCGCACTGGTTGCGACTGCGACCGCCGTTGTCGGCCCGGTAAGCTTTTTCGGCCTGCTGGTTGCCGCGCTGGCCAACCATTTTTCTCCGTCGGTCAAACATTCCGTCCGCCTGCCCATGACTTTTTGTGTCGGCGGCATCCTATTGGTCGGCGGGCAAACCATCTTCGAGCACTTCCTCGGCATGCAGGCCGTATTGAGCGTGGTCGTCGAATTTGCAGGCGGATTGGTATTTTTATATTTGGTGTTGAAAAAGAAATAAATTAAACGTGCCCAAACGTTCGCAAAAATAAATTCAGGCCGTCTGAAATCCATGTTTTCAAAATATTTAATCCTTGAAATGAAACTAAATTTCTGACATGTACTCATAGTAAACATTACTGGATTTACTAGAATTACAAAAAATGAGCACGACATTAAAATACCGTCCCGACTTGGACGGCATCCGGGCTTTGGCAGTCTTGGCTGTCATTATTTTCCACATTGATGCCGCTTGGCTGCCCGGTGGTTTTCTCGGTGTCGATATGTTTTTCGTTTTGTCCGGCTATCTGATCACCACCATCATCAGCCGCGAAATGCAAAACGGCAGTTTCTCGTTTTTAGAGTTTTACAAACGCCGCGCGAAGCGCATTTTGCCCGTTTTCTCCTGCGTATTGCTGTGTACGAGCTTGGCCGCCGCAATCTTTTTCCTGTCGTTTGACCTGCGCCAATACGTTAAATCGGCAGTATTTGCGTTGCTGTTTTCGGCCAACCTGTTTTTTGCACGGCGCGGTGGCTATTTCGATGCCGATGCAGCGGAAAAACCTTTGCAACACATTTGGTCTTTATCGCTGGAAGAGCAGTTTTACTTTGTTTTTCCAGTTTTGCTAACTGCTTTTTTCCGATTCAGCAAAGGGCGCAACATCCGCCAATTTATCCTTTTGCTGATTGTATTGAGCCTGTTGTCCGTCTTCTTGCCCACCTTCGGCATGGACCCTTATTTCCTGCCTTATGTGCGCGCATATGAGTTGCTGATCGGCGCGCTTTTTGCCTTTATTCCGCCCTCCCAAACCAACGACCGTTTCAGCACGCCTCTGGTCGGCTGGGCGATGATGACGGTGATTGCCGCCATGCTGCTGCTTCCTTACGGCGTGTTGCCCGGCGAAGGCAATATTGAACGGCTGCTGTGCTGTACGGCGGTTGGCGGCTTGATTTACTCAGGCAAAACACTACAAACGCAAAGCGGCTTCAATACCGCCAAACTGTTGAGCCTCAAGCCCGTTGTGTTTATCGGTTTGATTTCCTATTCGCTGTATCTGTGGCATTGGGTGGTTTTGGCCGTCATACGCTATGTTTACATGGACAACGCTTTGCCGATGTCCGCGATTGTATTGGCAGTGGTGCTGATGTCCGGCTTGTCCGTTTTGTCCTATTACTTTGTCGAAACACCGGCGCGACGGATAAAGAATTTCACCACCAAGAAATTCATCGGGGTAATCGCCGCCTATTTTGCCCTGCTGATTCCTGCCGCCGGCTACCTGCTGACTGCCAAACCGGCCGCATACGAGGCAAACCTATATACGGTTGACGAAAGTAAAATCTGCGCGGATACCTTGACTAAAACGGACTGCGCTGTCGGCGCGGAAAACCAAAGCAGCAAAGTCCTGCTGATGGGCGACTCCCACGCCGCCCACCTGACGCCCTTTATCGATATAGTGGGCAAACAGGAAGGCTTTGCCGCCGACGTTATCTCGTCCAACAGCTGCGGCGTTGCCTTCGGCTTCCTCCTGCCGCAAAGCGACCGCCGTGCCAACCGCTGCAACCCTTACAACCGCTTTATCGCACAAAAGGTCGAAAACTACCCGGTGGTCTTTATCTCGCAACGTTGGTTCCTGCATACCGACAAACCCGGTTTTACGGAGCATTTCGGCAAAATGCTCGATACCCTGATCCAACAGGGTAAACAGGTTTACGTCTTTGCCGACACGCCGATGAACGCGCAACTGCCCCTGCGCCATTACTACCTGAAACAGCGTCTCGGCATCGATATGCAATACGTTTCCGAACATAAAAAAGCGGAAATTGCCCGCTCCGCCGAAGCCGACAAAACCATAGAAAACATCGTCAAACAGCGGCCTGCCGTACATTGGGTCAACATCATGGGTCCGATTCCGGCAGACAAAACCATAGACGGCCTGCCGATATATTTTGACACCAACCACCTCAATACCCACGGTGTGACAAAACTGGCGGAAAAATTTATACAGGACAAAAAAATACTCCTAAAATAACACCGCAGTTTCAGTCCGAAACCTTTGCCGCAATACTGAATGCAAATGCCGCTCAAAGCGCAGTAAACAGTATGCCGCAAAGGTTTCAGGCCGCCTGAAACCTTCAGACAGCCTAAGCAAACCCATAAAGGACAACCCTCATGACACAAGAACGCCTCCCTTCATTCTTCGATAATGCCCCGACCATTACCGTCCAAGACGCATTGGCCGACTTCCTCGGCGCGGCCGAAAACGGCATCCTCACTTACCGCTACGCCGATGCCGTGCGCCTGTGCGGCCACTCCTGCCCGACCGTCGCCGGTGCCTACCTGATGGTGATCAAAGGCCTGAAAGCCCTTTACGGCGCAGAGCTGCCGCAACGCGGCGACATCGAAGCCTTTATGCAGGGCGAGCGTGACGAAGGCACAACCGGTGTTACCGCTTCCGTCGTCCAACTCCTTACCGGCGCGGCACCCGAAACCGGCTTTGGCGGCGTAGGCCCTGCCGGACGCTTTGCCCGCCGCCATCTATTGTCCTTTGGTGCAGGCGAAATCAACGGCACACTCGCGCTCCGCCGCCGCGATACCGGCAAAACCGTTGCCGTCAGCCTCAACGCCGCGCTCCAACCCTTTGCGCCGCAAATGCGCGACATCATGCCCAAAGCCGTCAGCGGCAGCGCAAATGCCGACGAACTCAAACAATTCGGCGAGCTTTGGCAAGAACGCGTCCGCGCCTTCCTGATTGACCAAGCCAACAATCCCGAATTTGTTACCGTCAGCGAAATCTAACCACACCATACAGGAATAAAATTCAGACGGCCCCATGCTGAAAGGCCGTCTGAAACCCCAACTTCCCATTTTCGGACCCGCCTATGATTACCATCCGCAACGTCAGCCACACCATCGGCAGCAACCCCATCCTCAACGACGTCAGCCTCGACATTCCCGAAGGCGGCATTACCGCGCTAATCGGTCCGAACGGCGCAGGCAAGTCCACCCTCCTCTCCTTTATGGCGCGCCTGCAGCCCTTGGTACACGGCGACATCAGCTACGCAGGCAAAGACATCAAAACCACCCCCACCGCCGAACTCGCCCGCACGCTCTCCATCCTCACCCAAGAAAACAGCATCATGAGCCGTATTACCGTGCGCGACCTGCTCATGTTCGGCCGCTATCCCTACCACCAAGGCAGGCCGTCTGAAAACGACAAAACCATCGTCGAAGAAGCACTTGCCGAGTTCCACCTGCAAGACTTTGCCGACCGCTACCTGACCGAGCTTTCCGGCGGCCAACGCCAGCGCGCCATGATTGCCATGGTGTTCTGTCAGCGCACCGACTACGTTTTGCTGGACGAACCGCTGAACAACCTCGATATGTATCATGCCCGCTCCCTCATGCAGATCCTGCGCCGGCTGACCGACGAACACAAACGCACTACCGTCGTCGTACTGCACGACATCAACCAGGCCGCCGCCTACGCCGATTACGTCGTCGCCATGAAAAACGGCCAAGTCGCCATGCAGGGCAAGCCCAACGATATTTTCACCGCCGAAAACATCAAAACCCTATTCGATATGGACGTCAACGTCCTCGATTACGAAGGCAAGAAACTGGTTATCCACCATATCTAAATCCGACAAAAAGGCCGTCTGAAACCCGATTGCTCAGGTTTCAGACGGCCTTTGCCTATTCAAAGCATTTATTTTTTATCGTACAAACCGCGCATCACGCGACCAATCGCGGTAATGCCTTTTTCCAGCGTTTCCGCGTCCTGCGCAATGCTCATGCGGATACACTCGTGCGCGTGCGGATAGTCTTGCGTATCAATGCCGACAAAGAAATGCTCGCCCGGAATAATCAGCGTGCCTTCGGCCTTGAGCATTTCGTACAAGGTTTGCGACGAAACGGGCAGGTTTTCAAACCAAAGCCACAAGAAAATCGCACCTTCAGGCTTGTGGATTTTCAACGGATACGCACCCAATTCGCGTTTGAGCAGGGAAACCGCCGTTTGTGCCTGCTGACGGTAAAACGGTTGAATCACTTCGTCGGCCAGCTGTTTCAGACGGCCGTCGTTCAACAGCGGAGCCGCAATCGCCGCGCCGAAACGGGTTGGCGACAGGTTCACAATCGCATTCAAACTGCTGACGGCTTTGACTACTTCCGGCGCGGCGACAATAATGCCGGTACGCACGCCGGGCAGGCCGATTTTAGAAAGGCTGAAGCAGAGGATGATGTTTTCGTGCCAATTGAGCGTCACATCGCTGTAAATAATATTCGGGAACGGCATTCCGTAAGCGTTGTCGATAATCAGCGGAATCCCGTGTTCTTGTGCCAAAGCGTCCAAACGCGCCATCTCGCCGTCGGTCAACACATTACCGGTCGGGTTGGTCGGGCGCGAACAGCAAATCGCACCGATTTTGCCCTCTTTCAATTCAGGCAGGCTCTCCAGCGCGTCAAAGTCCACGCGGTATTTGAAAAAGCCCGCTTCGCCTTCGTGTTCGACATTTTCGATTTTCGGCTTCACCGAAATAAAATGCTGCCCTTCGACATGCACGTCGGCATAACCGATATATTCAGGCGCAAGCGGCAACAAAATGGCTTTTTCAGCCGTTTGGCCGTCTGAAAGATTGAATTTGCCGCCGAACAGGTTGAACAAATAGAAAAACGCGTTTTGCGAACCATTGGTCAGCGCGATATTGTCCGCCGTCAGATTCCAGCCGTATTCGCGGTTGAGAAACTCCGTCAAAGCCGCAATCAGCGCCGCATCGCCCTGCGGATTGGAATAATTGCCGATATTCTCAACAGCGTGTTCCGCTGCCAGTTTAGAAAACACATCGGCGAACACCGCATTGACTTCAGCAATCTTCGCCGGATTGCCGCCGCCAAGCATATTGACGGGCTTGTCGCTTTTGAGCGCGTCGCCCAAATCGTCCATCAACTGCAAAATACCGCTGTGTTGTGTGAATTTTTCGCCGAATGCTGAAAACTGCATGGAAACTCCGGTGCTGAGTGTGTAAAAAAATAAACCGCTATTATAAGAACAAAGGCCGTCTGAAAACCAGTTATCCTGATTTTTCAGACGGCCTTAATTATCCAATCTTTCCTTTAACGGCCAAAATTGTCTCGACGTTCGCGCCAGTCTTGGCGGATGGAGCCGCTTTTACCGACCGGAGTATCTTGTTCGACTTCCCAAATAAAATTCGTTCCGCCGCCAATCGGATGAGAACCGCGCAAGCCGATGTGGCTGCCTTGGTCGGCAACGGAGGTTCGGCTGTATGTTTGGCCGCCAAAACGGGTTTGCGAGGTTTCGATGCCGCTTTTGATACTGCCGTAAAGCTGTACGTCGGCATGTGCGGCAAGTGCGGCGGTGGAAAGTGCGGCAGTGAGGAGAAGTTTCAAGTTCATGGTTTATCCTTTTTTGGAGAGGAATTGTGTGACGATTGTATCGGCCTTGTGCGTAAACAAGTTACAATTCTTGCAAAATCTGACAGGAGTTTTGATGATGCGCTCTTTACGCGCCGCCGCTGTGCAAATGGTGTCGTCCACCGACCCCGAAACCAATATTTCCACCATGAAGCGCCTTGTCTGCGAGGCTGCCGAACAAGGGGCGGATTGGGTGTTGCTGCCCGAATATTGGCCGCTGATGGGCAAAAACGATACGGACAAGCTGGCATTTGCCGAGCCTTTGGACGATGGACGCGTTGGCGAAACCTGCCACACCCGTTTTCAGATGGCCTTAAGCGAAACAGCAAGGGAATGCGGCGTGGTGTTGTTTGGCGGTACGGTTCCGCTGCAAAGCCCAGACATGGGCAAGGTGATGAACACGATGCTGGTGTATGACCGCGACGGCAACCGAATCGGGCTTTACCACAAAATGCACCTTTTCGGCTTTTCCGGTTTGGGCGAACGCTACGCCGAAGCCGATACGATACTGGCGGGCAGCGATGTGCCGAAGCTAAGCGTGGAAGATGTTCCGCTGGCGGCCGGTGTCTGCTACGATTTGCGCTTTCCTGAGTTTTTCCGCACCCAGCAGCCGTTTGATGTTTTGCTGTTGCCGGCCGCGTTTACCTACACGACCGGCAAGGCGCATTGGGAATTGCTGCTGCGCGCCCGTGCGGTGGAAAACCAATGCTACGTCATCGCGTCGGCACAAGGCGGACTACATGAAAGCGGCCGCCGCACATTCGGCCACAGTATGATTATCGACCCTTGGGGCGACGTATTGGCCACGCTGCCGGAAGGCGAAGGCGTAATTTGTGCCGATTTGGATACTGCGCGCCTGCAAAGCGTGCGCACGCGCCTGCCTGCCCTGAAACACCGATTACTTTAAACACGCACTATGTCTCACTCCCAACCCACTCGCATTCTCGGCATCGACCCCGGCAGCCGCATGACCGGCTTCGGCGTTATTGATGTCCACGGCCGCGAGCATCATTATGTTGCTTCCGGCTGTATCAAAACGCCGACCGGCGCGTCGCTTTCCGAACGCATCGCCGTGATTGTCCGCCATATCGACGAAATCATCCGCCACTATCAGCCTCATCAGGCGGCCATCGAACAAGTGTTTGTCAACGTCAATCCGGCTGCAACATTAATGCTTGGTCAGGCGCGCGGTGCAGCGATTGCCGCTTTGGTCATGCACGATTTGCCCGTATTTGAATACACCGCGCTTCAGGTCAAGCAGGCAGTAGTCGGCAAGGGCAAGGCCGCCAAAGAGCAGGTGCAGCATATGGTGGTTCAAATGCTTGCACTTTCAGGCACGCCGCAAGCCGATGCCGCCGACGGACTCGCCGTCGCCCTCACCCACGCCCTGCGCAATCACGGATTGGCTTCGCAACTCAACCCTGACGGCCTACAGGTCAAGCGCGGCCGTTTCCAATGGTAAGCCGACATTCAGGCCGTCTGAAATATGTTCCAGCCCGTTTTCAGACGGCCTTTCGGTTATAATAACCCTTTGCCCACATACAGCGAGCCTTCATGAAAGCCGCCTTCCTTTTTCTCTACCTCATCCGCCTGCTGCCTTTTTGCGTGTTGCACAAGATTGCCGACGCGGTCGGCATTCTCGCTTATTACGCAGTCAAACCGCGCCGCAAAGTCGGCGAGGTCAACCTCAAAAAATGCTTTCCCGAGCTGAACGACAGCCAGCGCACCGCCCTGCTCAAACGCCATTTCCAACACATGGCCAAGCTGATACTCGAATACGGCCTCTACTGGTACGCGCCTGCGGACAAGCTGCGCTCGTTGGTACGCTATCAAGACAAACACTATCTCGACGAAGCCCTCGCCGCCGGCGAAAAAGTCATCATCCTCTATCCGCACTTTACCGCATTTGAAATGGCGGTTTACACGCTCAATCAGGATGTGCCGCTGACCAGCATGTATTCGCACCAAAAAAACAAAGCCCTGGACGAGCAAATCCTGAAAGGCCGCCACCGCTACAACAATGTTTTCCTGATCGGCCGCACAGAAGGCCTGCGCGCCATCATCAAACACCTGCGCAAAAGCGATGCGCCCTTTCTTTATCTGCCCGACCAAGACTTCGGCCGCAACGATTCCATTTTCGTCAATTTCTTCGGCATTCAGACGGCCACGATTACCGGCCTCAGCCGTATCGCCGGCATGACCAAAGCTAAAATCATTCCCGCCATCCCCACGCGTGAAGCCGACAATACCGTAACCCTGCGCTTCTATCCGGCTTGGAACAATTTCCCGACCGAAAATGTCGAAGCCGACACCCAGCGCATGAACGACTTCATCGAAGAGCGGGTACGTGAGCATCCCGAACAATATTTCTGGCTGCACAAACGCTTCAAAACCCGTCCCGAAGGCGAAAACAGCTTTTATTGACTACATCGAATTACAATTTGAATATGCAAAAAGCGGCGAAATCCTTCTTTCACCGCTTTTTCATTTTAATTGAATCAAACCGAAACTCATGTTTGATTTTAAACAATCAAATAATATTCCGCTTTAAATGCTTTAAAAACAACTTTTTTCATCGTGATTGAAACTTTCAAACAACCCTATATTTTTTCTCAAATGAAAAACATCAGGCCCAATACACTTTTTTCATTTACATATTAAATTTAATTTCTTTTAAAAACAATATATTAAAAAATAGCCCATCTAAAAAAAATACATTTCAATCATTCAAAATATGAAATAAAATTAAATTAAAATTTAAAAAAAAACAAAATAAATATCTAAATTTAAAACAATTATGAAATATAATTGCAAAAATATGACAATACCTGAAATTTATACCGAAACTAGCCTTCAGAAAAAAATACTTGGCAAACTGTAAAAATTCGCGTAAATTTCACTACATCAAATTACAAAACGTTCAGACGGCCTCGCTGATTTTAGATACTTTTGTAAGCAGTTTTCTGATATTGCAAGAAATTGCGGTATTTTTAGAGGATTTCGGTGCAATGCCCGAAATGAAAGTTTACCGATGCAGAGTTGAGCTGCATCTGTAAAGCCGCAGGTGAAAGCCTGTATTGTTTGTGAAGCGTAAATCTCTGATTTGAGGTATTGGGGCAATCCTGTGGGGGATTGCCTCTTTTTTTATCTGCGCCGTCATGCCACAATGGCATCATCCCTTATCCAACCCGATCACGCCATGACTCCGATACTCGCCTTCGACATCGAAACCATTCCCGACGTAAACGGCATCCGCCTGCTTTACGATTTGCCTGCCGATTTACCCGACAACGAAGTCGTCCTGTTTGCCCAACAGCAACGCCGTGCCAAAACCGGCAGTGACTTTATGCAACACCATCTGCACCAAGTCGTCGCCATCTCCTGCTGTATGCGCTGGGGGCAAGACAAAATCCGCGTCAGTACCATCGGCGATCCCGAAGACAGCGAAGAAGTCATGATTGCCAAGTTCTTCGAGGTCATCGAAAACTATACGCCGCAACTCGTCAGCTGGAACGGCGGCGGTTTCGACCTGCCCGTCCTCCACTATCGCGCCCTGATACACGGCATCAGCGCCGCCCGCTATTGGGACATGGGCGACGGCGATTTTGGCGACAGCCGCGACTTTAAGTGGAACAACTACATCAGCCGCTACCACACCCGCCATTGCGACCTGATGGATTTGCTCGCCCTCTACCAACCGCGTGCCAGCGTGCCTTTGGACGATATGGCCAAACTCTGCGGCTTCCCCGGCAAACTGGGCATGGACGGCAGCAAGGTTTGGGACGCTTATCATGCAGGCCGTCTGAAAGACATCCGCGACTATTGCGAAACCGATGCCGCCAATACCTACCTGATGTACATGCGCTTTCGCATGATGAGCGGCGCGCTCGATGCCGACGAATACGAAGTCGAAATCAAACGCATCAAACATTATCTGGCCGCACAAGCCGAAGAAAAACAACACTGGGCGGAGTTTGTCGCTGCTTGGCGTTAAACCAGGCCGTCTGAACAGACAAACCAGAAAACCAAAAGGGCGTGATTGACACGCCCTTTTTTATATTCCGACAAACCATACCCGCTAAGCAGGCAAACGCCCCAGCGTGACCCTGTCCAATCCAGCCAAATCCTGTTCAGTTGCCACTTCTGCAAAACCGTTCTCCAGCATAATATTCCGCACCGCTTCGCCTTGGTCATAACCGTGTTCAAACAGCAGCCAGCCGTTGGCTTTCAGGTATTTTGGGGCTTCTTGGGTAATGTGACGGATATGGCTGAGGCCGTCTGAAAAATCGGTCAATGCGTTTTGCGGTTCAAACCTCAAATCACCTTGCGACAAATGTTCATCGCCATCCTCGATATACGGCGGATTGGAAACAATCACATCGTATCGGCCTTCAGACGGCCTGTCGGTATCAAACCACGAACCCTGCGCAAACTCGACTTTTGCGCCCAATTCGACCGCATTTTGACGGGCAGTATCCAAAGCACCGACGCTGATATCGGATGCGCGAACATCGGCATCAACGCGTTCAAGCGCGACGGTCACAGCAATGGCGCCGCTGCCCGTCCCCAAATCCCACACGCGGCCTTGCGGCGGCAAGCGTTTGAGTACGGCTTCCACCAAATGCTCGGTTTCAGGGCGTGGAATCAACACATGAGGGTTGACGGCAAAACGTCGTCCGTAAAACTCGCGCTCGCCCAACAGATAGGCCATCGGCTCGCCTTTCAGACGGCGTTGCGCCAAAGTCTCCAAGGTTTGCAGGGCAGATTCTGCCAAATCGTCCGTACCGCGTGTCACCAGTTGCGCGCGCGTGTAACCCAGCGCATATTGCAACAACATCCGCGCTTCATTTTTGGGCAGTGCCGATTGGCGCAACCATTCATCAAGCGTCATTTTTCGTCCCATCTGCCAGCGTTGCGGCTTTTCTTTCCTTATTCTTTCCGGTAAACGTGCCGATGGTGGCAACAGCAAATGCGGCATACCACAAATAAAATCCTGCACCGTAACGCACGATATCCGCCGTATTTCCTGCTTCATCGACGTGTACGGCTTTCACACTGAAAGCCACCAGCGCCAAGCCCCAAAGCGCCGCATGGACAGGCACGACCTTCTTCCGCAATGCCAGCAAAACAATGGCCGCCAACCAAACATAATTCGCATAGGCCGCACAATACCTGATATCCAAAGAAGCAAATATCGACCCCAAAATCAAAACGGTTACACCCTTCATGCTTTCATGATTGCCCAAATAAAATGCAACATTGGACAAAGACGCTATCCAAAGGGCAACCGACACCAGCAACATCACTATGGGAAAACTTGATTTCCGATTCTCTTCCTGCATGGTTTTATCCTAATGTAAAAGGCCGTCTGAAAACCTTTCAGACGGCCTGCCGTTTAAATTTCGCTACCACCGACGGTCAGTCCGGCATCAATCCTCAGGGTCGGTTGTCCGACGCCGACAGGAACGCTCTGCCCTTCTTTGCCGCAGACGCCGATTCCGCTGTCGAGCGCGGAGTCGTTGCCTATCATGGAAACGTATTTCAGCACTTCGGGGCCGTTGCCGATAATGGTCGCGCCTTTGACAGGGTATTGCAACTTGCCGCCTTCCACCCACCACGCTTCGGATGCGCTGAACACAAACTTGCCGCTGGTAATGTCCACTTGTCCGCCGCCGAAGTTGACGGCGTAAATGCCCTTGTCGATGGACGCGATGATTTCTTCCGGCTCATAGCCGCCGTTTTCCATAAAAGTATTGGTCATGCGCGGCATAGGCGCGGAAGCGTAACTTTCGCGGCGGCCGTTGCCGGTCGATTGCGTACCCATCAAGCGGGCGTTGGTTTCGTCCTGCATATAGCCGACCAAAATCCCGTCTTCAATCAATACCGTGCGGCGGGTTTCGTTGCCTTCGTCGTCGATATTGAGCGAGCCGCGTCTGTCGGCAATATCGCCTTGATCCACAACGGTAACGCCTTTGGCAGCCACGCGCTCGCCGATTCGGCCGGAGAAAACGCTGGTTTCTTTACGGTTGAAATCGCCTTCCAAACCATGTCCAACCGCTTCGTGCAACAACACGCCCGGCCAGCCGTTGCCCAAAACAACGGTCATCTCGCCGGCAGGCGCAGGACGGGATTCAAGATTGGTCAGGGCTTGTTTGACGGCGGAATCGACAAACCGATGCACCAAGTTTTCATCGAAATACGCCAAATCATAACGCCCGCCACCGCCTGCGCTGCCCTGCTCGCGACGCTCGCCCTGCTTGGCAATGACGGTTACGTTCATGCGCACCATCGGACGGATATCGGCAGCGTGTTTGCCGTCCAAACGGGCGATGTACACCATGTCGTATTCGCAGGTCAAACCGGCCATCACTTGCACGATACGCGGATCGGCGGCTTTGGCCAGCGTTTCAACTTTGTTCAACAGCGCGACTTTGGCAGCAGAATCAAGACTGGCAATAGGGTCAATCGCCATATGGACAGGCTTGCCGTAGGCAGGTGTCGGCACTTTGACGCTGGCTTCGCCGCCGGCCGCACCAATCACGCGCACGGCTTTGGCAGAGCGGTTGATCGAATCGATACACAGGCTGTCGGCGTAGGCAAAAGCAGTCTTATCGCCCGAAACGGCACGCACGCCCACACCCTGATCGATTTGGAAGCTGCCCGATTTGACGATGCCTTCTTCCAAATGCCAACTTTCATAGGCAGTACGCTGGCAATAGATGTCGGCATAATCGACATGGTTGGCGCCGATAATGCTCAGGCTTTGGGCGAGCAAATCGGGGGAAAGGTGGTTGGCTTCGAGCAAATCTCGCTGTACCGCGGCGTAGGTTTGTTGCATAATTTTTCAGACGGCCCGACGAGCAGGCAAAGTTAATTTGGCCTTGATTATACGGTATTTTATATGGCTTTGGATATGTTGATTGCTTGGATTTATGAGTGATTGAAACAAATCAAAAGGCCGTCTGAAACATAGGGTCGAAATGCTTGCCTTACCCTATTTCAACGTCAGCTGCGTAAAGAAGATAACAAATCATCGTATGATTTGTGCAGCGGCAGGCTGATAAAGATTCAAATAATAAATAGATTGGAATTGAAATGAAAAAGTTATTTGTTGTATTGCTAGGACTGGCAAGTCTTAATGTTTATGCCAACGGCTGCGGTGGTGAATACCAACCTGCAACTGGAACTTGCCGTATTATCGACAGCTCGGGCAGACAAATTTTATATAACGTTGGCTCTAATAGTGGTTCAGCTCAGAGCCAACCAAGCGTTGTCAATATCGATGTTCCTTCAAGATACGGTGCATGGGCTATTAATCTTAAAACAGGCATTTCCGCAGATGCCATAAATGCTCCCTCTCTTGAAGTAGCAAAAAAAGGAGCAATTAAGGCCTGTGAGCAAAATGGGAAAAACGCACCATGTAAAGTAAAGGCATGGGTAAGAAATGGGTGTCTTGCTGTTGCAAAAGGAAAGTTAAATGGCAAATGGATGTCTTTTCCTCGCTCAGAAGCTCCCGGTCTTGTAGAGGATAAAGCCTTAAAAGCCTGCCAAACTTCAGGATACTCACAATGTACCATAGCAGTTCCAGAAGGCTGCTCAATGCCTAAATTCTAATAGACAAAAGGCCGTCTGTTGTTCAGACGGCCTTTTCAATCACGGCAAAGCCAACGCCAAAACTTAATTTCCATACAAAACAATCTATTACAGAAAAATCCCTTATTTTTTTAGTTTTGCTATTGATAATAGTTATTATTAGCGTATAATCAAAACCACTCGGAAGACGTCCTAATCCGAGCCATTAAACGACAGATTTTATCCCCTTCTTCCCCATTATCTCTTGATACTCGGAGTGCGCATATACGAAACATACCTGTTCCCCTTTATATCAGATACTCAAAACCGAAAAACATGAAACCCACTGCCGATACAGTGGGTTTCGTGTTTTGCGGCATTCGGTTTATCAGGCTTTGCCGACTGCTGATCAGGCCGTCTGAAACCGAATAAACCTGATCATCGGCAGGTTTTCATGTTCAATTTACCATAACGGCCGACAATGTTTCTGATGTCTTGGGCATCGCGCTCGTCGACCGCCATAAAGACCACGGTCATGCGCGCCACGCTCAAACCGGTATCGGGTGCGCTTCTGTCTTCCTGTTCGACAATACGCGCGCCGCCGAAACCTGCGCTGGACAAGCGTGAAATCAAAACTTGGGCGGAAGAACGGCTGCGTGTTACGTCAACGCTGATTTCGCCGTTGTGAATGCTGCCGCTAAAACCGCGGCTGCCCAAGGCATCAAGCTGGGCGGAAGTGTCGCCGTCGGCAGGCAAGACTACGCGGAAGGTTTTGGAAGAAGTTTCGCCACCGGATGCGCCGTTGCGTTTTTCGATACTGCGGCTGGCCGCATGAGGCCATTTGCCCAACAGGCCTTTGATGCGGTGGTAATCGTCTTCATCCATCACCACGGTAGCGCTGCTGGTACACAATCGTTCCACTCCGGCCGCACCCATCTCTTCTTCGGCGGCGCGGCGCTCTTGCGCTTCTTTCTCGCGGCGCATTTTTTCTTTTTTCTCTTTCAACTGCTGCGCTTCTTGCTTTTTACGCAAGGCTTCTGCTTCTTCGGATTCAGGTTCGGCCATAATCAGGCCGTCTGATTCGACCACCACCCAATCGGGTTGCGATGCCTGCTGAGGCTCGGCTTTAGGCGCGTCCAAAGAAGACGGGCGCAATAATTCGTGCGTACCTCCTTCCAAAGCAGATTCGGGTTTGGCGGTTTTATGTTGTGTCCGATAGGCAACCATACTGCCAAAAACAATGATGTTGAGTGCGACCAAGACCGCAAACAGCCATTTCATGATGCGTTTTCCTTTTTATTGTCCGTTGCGATGGGCAATCCAATGCAAAAGCCCGTGAATCACGAGATTATCGACGATTTTCACTTGATTGTCATGAACGAATGACTCCGGCAGCGCCTGCACGACTCTGGCCGCGCCGCCGCCCGTGATAATAATATCGACCGGTTTGCCCTCGCCCGTTTTGTCTTTCAGACGGCCATGCATCATCATCAACGCACCGCAAACGGCATCCATCATGCCGCTGGCAATGGCGTTCGGCGTTGTGGTTGGGAACGGATATACCTTGCCAATGGGGCGGTTGAGGTTGGCGGTCTTGAGTGCCATCGCCTCTTTCATCAAGTGGAAACCGGGCATGATAGTGCCGCCAAGATAATGATTGTCTTCCGTCAGCGCGTCGGTGGTTACGGCGGTACCGCAGCTGACGACGACGCAGGCGTTTTGCGTAAAGCGACGGCTGCCCAGCGCATTAAACCATCGGTCGGAGCCATGTTCTTCAGGACGGCGGTAATGGTTGCGGATACCCAAAGCCTGAGGCATGGAAGACAACCATTCGACCGGACGGGTTAATTGTTCTTCCACCATCGCTTTTTTGACCGAACCGCACACGGCGCAACCGACAATCTTCACATCATCATCGGCAAATTGCAGCCATTCTTCGCCCAGCTGGGCCAAATCACGATACGGCGCGCGGCCAACTTCGGAAAATGTGCCGTTCTCTACCCACGCCCATTTCAACTGACTGTTGCCGCCGTCCAGCAGCAAAAAGCGTTCCGGCTTGGCGACGGCAGGTTGCGCCGGACGGTTATCCGGACGCAAGCTGATCTCGCCGCTGACAATGGTTTTCTCGCCATTGTCGGTCAACAAACGCAACGCGCCTTGCGCATCCACGCCTTTGACTACGCCTTCATGAACAATGCGCCCTTCTTGAAGCAGCAATACCGGCCTGCCTGTGTCGCGGTTAGCGGCATCGTATTCGCCGATACATGACGCAAATCCGTTTTGCGCGTATTCGTTCAACAGCGCATCGAGTTGCGCCAATACCGCATTCAATAAGGTTTTGACACTTACACCCTGCTTAGAGGCCGTCTGAAACAAGGCCTGCACGGAAGTAGCGTTTTCAACTTCTTTCGGCAATACAAAATTAATGCCGATACCGATGACGGCGACAGTCTTATTCTCTACCCGCGCCGTTTCAATCAAAATACCGGCCAATTTATCGTTGGCCACGACCAAATCGTTCGGCCACTTGATATTTACGTCCAAACCGATATCGGCAAGCGCACGGCGGCAGGCCAATGCCACCACCAACGCCAGCGAACCCAGCTCATACTGCGGCTTGTCAAACGCCCAGCCCAAGCTGAACATCAGACATTCGCCCTGTCGGTTGACCCAGCTTCGCCCTTGCCGTCCGCGGCCTTTGGTTTGAAAATGCGCCACACACAAGGCCTTATGCGCCAAATCTGCCGACTGGCGCGCCAATGCCATGATTTCATCGTTGCTGGACGAACATTCGTGTTTCAACTGCGCACGAAAACCCTGTTTTCCGGCCATTTGTTGCAGAGATTCTTCGGCAAACACAGCCAAAGGGCGCACCAAGCGCCATTGCCCGTCGTGCTGGCGCAGCAAACCGCGGATATGGCCCGGCATCTGCTGCCAGAATCCGTTTAATTGTTGCGGCTTCATCCCGACCACTCGCGCCAACTGAGAAACGTGTTGCGGCAGGCCGTCTGAAAGCGCGGCGAGCAAGGCCCAATGGCGGCTGTTCAAATCCGTCATTCGCCTCCTCCGGCTTCGCGAATTTTCGCCAACGTTTTGGTGGTCGAAGTCTGGTGTAAAAACGGAATCGAAAATACTTTGCCGCCACGCGCAAACGTCTCAGCCGCACCGACAATCTTATCCACAGGCCAGTCGCCGCCTTTAATCAATACATCAGGTTTGACCATTTCAATCAACGCAGCCGGCGTATCGTCATCAAACCATGTGACCAAATCCACGCTCGCCAATGCCGCTGCCACTGCCGCGCGGTTTTCCAAAGGATTAATCGGACGGTCGTCCCCTTTGCCCTGACGGCGCACCGAAGCATCGGTATTCAATGCCAACACCAAAGCCGCACCGGCCGATCGCGCCTGCGCCAGATACGTTACATGGCCCCTATGGAGAATATCGAAACAGCCGTTGGTAAACACCAGCGGACGGGGCAATGCCGCCAAACGCTCCGCCAGCTTTTCGGGCGGACAGATTTTGGATTCAAATTCTGGAGCTGGCCATTCGGACATGATGCGGTTCCTTTGGGAATGAAACAGAAAATAATCGGGGTATTATAAAGGATAACGGCGAAACGCCATAAAAAGATACCGAACGGTACAATATTCGGGCTTGACTGCGTATTCATTGATATTTGATAACACAGCAAATGCTATTTTTGCCGATGCCATGATGAAACGGTTTGATAAATACTTTTTTGAAACCCAATTAAATCTGAAGTAAAATTCGGGTATAAATGGAAAAAAGCCTGCATACAATATGCAGGCTTTCATCTGGGGTGGCTGATGGGGCTCGAACCCACGACAACTGGAATCACAATCCAGGGCTCTACCAACTGAGCTACAGCCACCGTAAAAATTGGCACGCCCGACAGGAATCGAACCTGTAACCCCCGACTTAGAAGGTCGGTGCTCTATCCGGTTGAGCTACGGGCGCTCATGCCGATTCGTGCTAAGAATTTTGTGGTCGGGGCGGTGGGATTCGAACTCACGACCCTCTGCTCCCAAAGCAGATGCGCTAACCGGGCTGCGCTACGCCCCGACTGAAGACCTGAACTATACAGACCCTTTTTAACCCGGTCAACATCTACTTTGCTTTATTTTTTCATTTTTTGATTATCTTATTATTTTTAATCGTTATTTATTTTTATGTTTCACAATCAGGGCTACTCTTTTGTGTCAGGCCGTCTGAAAAATGCGATAATTTAAACGCAATATTTATCCCTATTGAGGAGGAAAAATCATGGCTGCACAACTTATAGACGGAAAAAAAATCTCCCAGCAACGCATCGAGGCGGTCGCGCAGGCGGTAAAAGCGCGTCAGGAAAAAGGTTTGCACACGCCTTGCTTGGCGGTGGTATTGGTTGGCGACGACCCTGCTAGCGCGGTTTATGTACGCAATAAAAAACTGGCCTGCCAAAAAAGCGGCATCGAATCGCGCTCTTATGAGCTGCCGTCTGAAACCACGCAAGACGATTTGCTGAAACTGGTGGACGAATTGAATGGCGATCCTGCCGTCGACGGTATTTTGGTGCAACTGCCGCTGCCGGCACACATCGACAGCCAAGCGGTTTTGGAACGTATCGAGCCGCATAAAGATGTGGACGGCTTCCACCCTTACAACGTCGGCCGCCTGGTCGTCAAAATGCCGCTGATGCGCCCGTGCACACCAAAAGGTGTGATGACTTTGTTGGAAGCCTACGGTATCGACCCGAAAGGCAAAAAAGCGGTCGTCGTCGGCGCATCCAATATTGTCGGCCGCCCGCAGGCGTTGGAATTGCTGCTGTCCCGCGCGACGGTAACCATCTGCCACAGCGCCACGCAAAACCTTGCCGATGAAATTGCTGCCGCAGATATTTTGGTGGTCGGCGTAGGCATTCCGAATTTCGTTAAAGGCGAATGGGTCAAACCCGGCGCAGTCGTTATCGATGTGGGCATCAACCGCTTGGACGACGGCAGCCTGTGCGGCGACGTGGAGTTTGATGTTGCCAAAGAACGTGCTTCCATGATTACGCCCGTTCCCGGCGGCGTCGGCCCGATGACGATTGCCACTTTGTTGGAAAACACGGTACACGCGGCCTCATTGCACGATTAATCGCTGTCATTAAGTTAGGCCGTCTGAACATGGTTTTTCAGACGGCCTGACCTGTTTTTTTTGCTTTTTACCTTATTGGCTTCACATGTCCTTACTCTCTTCCCACTCCGACAACCTGACTTTCCGCAATGCTTCCTATATCCTGATGGGCTTGGCCTTGCTGATTGTCTTGCACTACCATTTTCTGCCGCTGCTGCTGTCGGTTATCCTGACCTATATCTTTATTACGCGCACCAACGGCGTCATCCTCAAGCTCCGCCGCCGTGTTTTACCGCGCAACACGCGGCTGCATAAATCGCTCAATGCGCACAATATCAACCTGATTTCCACCACGCTGACGCTGGCCATCGTGTTCAGCATCATCACGATGATGTCTTTGGGCATTTACCACCTGATACACGGCGGCCATGTCGGCTTTATGTTGGCGAAGCTGGCGGCGATTTTAGAAGACACCAAAAACAGCCAAGACCTGCCTGCGGCCATTCTCAATATGCTGCCCAACAATATGGCCGAAATCAAAGCCTCGGCAATCAAGCTGATTGAAGAATACCGCGCCGCACTGACCCGCATCAGTAAAAACAGCATCACGTCCTTCGTGTACATCCTCATCGGCATCATCATCGGCGCCATGCTCAGCTTCCACCGCCTGAAAATGCGTAAAAACCGCCGCAAAATGCCATTGTTTAAAGCCGAATTGGTGCACCGCATCATCAATTTTGAAACCAGCTTTGAACGCGTGTTCCTCGCCCAAGTCAAAATCTCGCTGATCGACACCTTCCTGACCGGCCTGTACCTTTACTTGGTTTTACCGCTGTTCGGTGTTGAGCTGCCGTTTAAAATGACCGTCCTGATCGTCGCCTTTATTGTTGGCCTGATTCCGGTGGCGGGCAACCTGATTTCCAACACCATCATTATTATTTTGAGCCTCGGCGCATCGCTGTACGTCGCACTCGCCTCGCTGGTGTTCCTTGTTGTCATCCATAAGCTCGAATATTTCCTCAACGCCAAAATCATCGGCTCGGAAATCGAATCCAGCGCATGGGAATTGCTGGTGGCGATGGTCGTCTTTGAACGCATTTTCGGCATCGGCGGCATCATCGTCGCGCCGGTTTATTACGCCTATTTGAAAAACGAATTGAAACTGCGAAAATTGATTTAATCAGTTGCATTTATACACATCAAAGGCCGTCTGAAAACGACAATCGGGTTTTCAGACGGCCTTTGCTTTACCTTTTCTTACACTTTACGGCATAATGGCAGCCACGCATTTCTAGAAGAAAGATAAACAATGTCAACCAAAACCCCTTCCCTATTCGGCGGCGCGATGATTATCGCCGGTACGGTTATCGGCGCAGGCATGCTTGCCAACCCGACCGCCACCTCCGGCGTATGGTTTACCGGCTCGCTGGCCGTGTTGCTGTACACCTGGTTTTCCATGCTCTCCAGCGGCCTGATGATTTTGGAAGTCAACACCCATTATCCGCACGGCGCCAGCTTCGATACCATGGTCAAAGACCTGCTCGGCCCGGCTTGGAACGTCATCAACGGCGTTGCCGTCGCTTTCGTTTTATACCTGCTCACCTACGCCTACATCTTCGTCGGCGGCGACCTGACCGCCAAAGGCATCGGCAGCGCGGTAGGCGGCGAAATTTCGCTCTCCGTCGGCCAACTCGTCTTCTTCGGTATCCTCGCTTTTTGTGTTTGGGCATCCGCACGCTTGGTTGACCGCTTCACCAGCATCCTCATCGGCGGCATGGTATTGACATTTATTTGGGCAACCGGCGGCCTGATTGCCGATGCCAAAATGCCTGTCTTGTTTGACACCCAAGCCCCTGCCGGCACCAGCTACTGGATTTATGTCGCTACCGCCCTGCCCGTTTGCCTTGCCTCATTCGGTTTCCACGGCAACGTTTCCAGCCTGCTCAAATACTTTAAAGGCGACGCGCCCAAAGTAGCCAAATCCCTGTGGTCGGGTACGCTGATTGCGCTTGTGATTTACATCCTCTGGCAAATTGCCATCCAAGGCAACCTGCCGCGCAGCGAGTTCGCACCGGTTATCGCCGCCGAAGGCCAAGTTTCCGTCCTGATCGAAACGCTGTCCAAGTTCGCCCAAACCGGCAATATGGACAAAGTGTTGACCCTGTTCTCCTACATGGCAATCGCAACGTCCTTCCTCGGCGTAACGCTCGGCCTGTTCGACTACATCGCCGACATCTTCAAATGGAACGACAGCATTTCCGGCCGTACCAAAACCGCCGCACTGACCTTCCTGCCGCCTTTGATTTCCTGCCTGCTCTTCCCTACCGGCTTCGTTACCGCCATCGGCTACGTCGGCCTGGCCGCAACCATCTGGACAGGCATCATCCCCGCCATGCTGCTCTACCGCTCGCGACATAAATTCGGCGTCAGCAAAAACTACAAAGTTTACGGCGGATTCTGGCTGATGGTTTGGGTCTTCCTCTTCGGCATCATCAACATTGCCGCCCAAATATTGAGCCAACTGGAGCTCGTTCCCGTATTTAAAGGTTAAATTCCCTTAAGGCCGTCTGAAACACCCTCTTTCAGACGGCCTAATTCATTATTTTCCGCTACAATACCCCCTTTCCCCCAACGAACACCGTCCATGTACGACAATATCCGTTTCCATCTCGACGAAGACTATCCCGACCAGCTCCCGCCTGAAAACGCCGCCACCCACATCGGCATGTACTGGCAGTGGGCGGCGCAGGCAGGCCTCGTCAACCCCGTCTGGCAAACCGCCCCAGAAACCGCAGCCGACTTCGCCGCCATGACTGCAGGCAAAATCAGCGGACGGCACTTCCTGCTCAAACACATGGACGGCGCATTGACGGCGGACGACTTTACCGAACTCGGCCAACGGTTTACCGAGTTCTACTACACCGACGAAGAAGACGGCTACGGCGCATTTATGGAAGACTACGTCCTCGCCCTCGACACGCCCTCGCTCGGCGGCTTCTACCACGTCAAAAACACCCCAGAAACCTTCGCCAAACTGACACCCGTTTTTCAGACGGCCTTTGAAAAATGGAAAAGCAGTTTGAAAGCAGAAAAATATTCGAAAGAATCCACACAATGAAGCCGAACTATTCTATCGACATTGCTATTAACTGCTTCCGTCCAGGAGGAGGCATGGAAAGCTACACCTTCGACCTTGTCCGTGGTTTAAGCGCACACGGCCTCAAACCTACAGTCTTTGCTGCACAAATCGATACAACGGTTCCTGAATACCGCCAAGTTGATACGCATCACGTCAATCAAAAAAAGATTCCAAAAAAGTTGCGTCCTTTTTTCTTCAGTATGCAATTGGCCAAACTCCGGCAAAACAGAAATATTCCTCTTATTGCCTGCAATCCTAGTGATTATGCTGATATCTTTGTCTGCGGCGGTACACACTTAGGTTACCTGCACAACATAGGTAAAACCCCAAACTTACTTGATAGACTCATCATTCGGCGTAACCGTACCAACTACTCAACAGCAAAATTGATCATGGCGCATTCACACCTAATGCAACACGAGTTGATCAACCTCTATGGAGTGCCTTCTGAAAAAATCCGTGTTATCCATCCACCTGCCGATACTGCACGCTTCTACACCAAACCGGAAGAAATTCCTGCAACTCGTGCGAGATACGGATTCAAAGACGACGAAACTATTTTCCTATTTCCATCAACCGGACACACCCGAAAAGGCTTGGATTTATTAGCAGAATTTTTCGAGCATACCGATTTACCCATCAAACTGGCTGTTGCAGGATCGCCCTTACCTCGACCAATGAACAACGTTATTGAGCTTGGTTTCTGCAAAAATATGCCTGAACTTTACCGAGCTGCTGACTTCACTATCATGGCATCACTGTACGAACCATTCGGACTGGTTGGCATAGAATCTATTTTGTGCGGAACCCGAGTTGTTTTCTCCGACAATATGGCATGTACCGAAGTCATGAACGAAAATGCAGGCTTCTTTTTCTCACGTCAAAACCCAGAAACACTGGCACAAGCCATCACTCAAGCGGTTTCTCTCAAACAACAGGGAAAACACAAAATTACCTCTCCTATGCAGGCATTAACCTATAATCCCACCTTAGCGCATCATATCAACCAGACTCTCAATATACTATACTGACAGATATCAGAATAATACTTCACTAAAGATATTGAGAGCTTTGAAACACAGGTTGAAATCAATGCGGGTAATAAGATAAGTTAGAAATCAGAAAGGCTGTGCCATTAGACAAGTGAAATATCTCCGAACATAGATAACAGTAGAATATGCAGGACATCCGCATGTAATACCAGAAGTAACGGGTTCTTTGATAATACAGTTAATGCTCAATAAGCTGCTAATTAAGCACTTACTCTAACTACAACAAAGCGAAGTAGCAGCTATTATGACTTTAGAGTTTTACTGAAAATGCTCACGAACAATCCCCTAAATATCTTGGTAGAAATTTAGGAATTTGAGGGGCTTTTACAAAGACCTCAAAACAGTCTTTATGTTACAAAACTTGATTTTCAAACTACAAAAAGACGGGCATTCTTGCCCGTCTTTTTATGGAAACTACACTACATATTATAGAAATAAATAATGTATGATTACGTAGATTATCGTTGTACCTCTTTTTCTAAAAGCATACGTCTTATCATTTAAGTTAAGTTAAACACCTAACGTACAATTTTCAGGATACTATATAAATAATTCCGGTAATCATTAACAAGCTTACTATTGTAACAATCTTCAAGCCTACCATTACTTAAACTTCGCATGGTCATATTTGCTTTCATGAAATTGTCTGCAGGAGAAAGACCTGCCACATTCATTAACACTCCTCCAGCAAAAGCAAGGTCAAGAAAATCCTGTTCTTGCCTAAATCCTGAGGCAATATTACTTCTAACTGTAAATTGCGTAATATAGTCGGGATGAGTATCCTCCCCTTTTTTCTTGGGAGAGACACCATCAAACGATGCCTGATGGTCGCCGAAATAAGCAAATACAAACGGTTTGTTACGTTCATGTAGGTAATGGTTAAAACTTTCTGTCGCTTTATCCAAATCGACAATACGCCCGATATAGTCGTTGATTGCAGAAATGGTTTTCACGTCTAAATCTGGCGAGTCCAGTCCAAACACATTATCCATGTCTGTCCTGTAAGGCCCATGTTCTTTCATAGTTAAAATATAGACGAACATCGGTTGCTGTACATCTGCTAAACTAGGATGACGTTTTTCTAGAATCATCCGCGCATATTGCATCATTTCTTCGCTAGAAATGTGCCATAAATTTTTGCCCATCGGAGCGGGATACCCCAAATCTTGAGGCTGTAACATAAGATCAAAACCAAAATGGTCATAGGCGGCTTTGGCGTTATAGTTGCCCTTAGTAAAGGGCGACAAAGCCACACAAAAATAACCATGCTCACGCAAATTTCGGATAAGCCCAGTCTGTAAATGTGGCACCACCGAATAAAATACCCCACTAGCCAATGCGCCAAAGTCAGTAGACGGCACGCCTGCTAAAAATGCAAATTCAGATTTCCACGTCGCACCACCAAATGTATGTACGCGCAGTGGAGAAGCAAACACGGTATCCATCTGCTGTTCAAACATCCTTAATTTAGGAATATCGGCTGATGTGAAATCAAATTTATGTGGATTAAGCGTTGATTCCATCAGCGTGATGATAATATCGGGTTTTTCCAATGTTTCAGGATACATGTTTTCAGTTAACAGTTTCTCAGCAAATTCCTGTCCATTACCTTCAAACATCGGCACTTGGAAAAATACTGCCCTGCAAGACATTGGCAAATTTAAAAATACATCCCTACCATCATTTGGCAACGAATCCAGCCATGTCCCAACTGCTCCAGGATGCTTTGAAAAATACCACATTGCAAAAAATGACATTATGAATATGATTGCACCAGTATACTGCCATACTATATCCATAGGCTCCGCATCATACCAACCAAATACGGCATAAACAATCAATACCAATAAGCCCAGTACGCCAACGATGGCCTCCTTATAATGAAACAATGTCTCCCAGTTACGCCAATCGACAATGAGTCGGAAGTCTGAAATCAACAATGGTTGTTTGTAATAATGAATTTTTAATCTATGAAACAAAGCAAACACGACAAAACATACTGATGCAAAATTCAACGCTCGTTGCCACTGCCCTGTAAACATCAACATACCAGCTGCCAAAAACATAAATAGCATTGAAGCAAAAAAATAGGTCCACCGATAGTGCGACTTTATAATCAGTACTACTGCTACTGAAACAAACAAAAATAGGAAAATATAAGCAAACATGACGCTATCCCCTTATTAATAGGCTTCTATCAGCACACAATCAGAAGAATTCTTAAAACAAGACGGCATAATAACACAGCGTAGGCACACTCTTTAATCTTTAATATAATATTGACCCTCACTATCTAAAAAAACACCATGAAACTCATCATCCTCGACCGCGACGGCGTCATCAACCAAGACCGCGACGATTTCGTCAAATCCGTTGACGAATGGATTCCCATCGAAGGCAGCATGGATGCCATCGCCTTTTTAACGCAGGCAGGCTACACCATCGCCGTGGCCACCAACCAATCCGGAATCGGCCGCAAATACTTTACCGTGCAAGACCTGACCGAAATGCACGCGAAAATGCACCGCCTTGCCGTTCAAGCAGGCGGTACCATCGACGGCATTTGGTTTTGCCCGCACACTGCCGCCGACAACTGCGAATGCCGCAAACCCAAGCCCGGCATGATTATCGACATCATCGAACGCTTCAAAGCCAATGCCGCCGAAACCTGGCTGGTCGGCGACAGCCTGCGCGACCTGCAGGCCATTGATGCCGCAGGCGGCAAGTCCGCGCTCGTCCTGACCGGCAAAGGCAAAAAAACGCTGGCCAAACACGAGCAAGAACTGCCCGAACACACCCAAGTCTTCGACAACCTACTCGCTTTCTCGCAATACATCATGCGTGAAAACATACAAATCGAAGAAGCCGCGCAAGCCATCCTATAAACGACAAGGCCGTCTGAAACCAGCCGACAACGGTGTTCAGACGGCCTTCAAACGACAGACTTTTCCCCGATATGCTGATTATCCGCAACCTGATTTACTGGTTCATCCTTTCCTCTAGCATTATTTTACTGTTCCCCTTTATGCTGCTTGCCCTGCCCTTCCAAGGCGGTGCACACAAAATGGCGCAAGTTTGGGTGCGCATCCTCAACTGGTCGCTCAAGCACATCATCGGTTTGAACTACACCTTAAGCGGCGCGGAAAACATTCCCGACCACCCTGCCATCATTTGCGCCAAACACCAAAGCGGCTGGGAAACCCTCGCCCTGCAAGAGATTTTTCCGCCTCAAGTCTATGTTGCCAAACGCGAACTCTTCAAAATCCCTTTCTTCGGCTGGGGCTTGAAACTGGTTAAAACCATCAGCATCGACCGCAGCAACAGCCGCGAAGCCAACAAACAACTTTTAGAACAAGGCCTTGCGCGTAAAAACGAAGGCTATTGGATTACCATTTTCCCCGAAGGCACACGCCTGTCGCCCGGTGAAAAAGGCCGCTACAAACTCGGCGGCGCGCGCATGGCAAAAATGTTCGAGATGGACATCGTCCCCGTCGCGCTCAACAGCGGCGAGTTTTGGCCGCGCAACTCCTTCCTCAAATACCCCGGAACGGTCAGCGTCATCATCGGCAAACCCATTGCCCACAACAACGGCAATGAAGCCGAACTCATGGCCCAATGCGAGCAATGGATCGAAAGCCAACAGCCCCTGATTACCGGACAAGGCCCGTTCGCGCCCAAAACCAAATAAATCATTCCATCGGGTGGGCCGCTATACCCGCCCTTTCCATGCCGTCCAATATTTTTCTCAACATCATGCCCCACCTCCATACCTACACCCTTTCAGACGGCCTCACCATTCATATCCAGCTCAAACGCAGTGCCAAGAAAAACCTCATCTTGCGCCCCGTTTCCGCCGATACCGTCAGCATCAATATCCCTCCGTTTGTTTCCCAGCGCACCTTTACCCAATGGCTGAACGATAACGAAGCCCTCCTGCACCGTACCCTAAACAAAACACCGGCCCGACAAACACCTACCGACGCGCTTCCCGAATGGATTTGGTATCAAGGCGTTCAGACGGCTTTGTCCGTCCACACGGCAAACCACATCCAAATCAGGCCGTCTGAAATCCTGTTACCCGAAAAAGAAACCGCCGCCCAACTTACCCATTTGCGCCGCTTCCTGCTCGAGCGTGCGCGCGAATATCTGCTGCCGCGCCTTGAAGGCCATATCCGAACCACCCGCCTGACCCCGAGCGCCATTTCCCTTTCCAACGCCAAAACCTTCTGGGGCGTTTGCCGCCACACTACCGGCATCCGCCTCAACTGGCGGCTTATCGGTGCGCCCGAATATGTTGCCGACTATGTCTGCCTGCACGAACTCGCCCACCTGCGCCATCCCGACCACAGCCCTGCATTTTGGGCTCTGACCCACTCGCTCACGCCGCATGTCGACCAAGCCAAACAATGGCTAAAGGCGCACGGCGGCGAATTATTCCTCCTCGGCTAAGTCTTTCCAGCAGCATTTTTCTGCAAGCAAACACCAGCCCAAAGCAAAGAATCAACTCCCTCCAAACAAATCATGTAGCCGCGCGTAAAATCAGGTTTATCCGCTTGCCGCCCCCTCATACCTATCGATAAGATGATGTCGTTCTCAAAACCCTTTTCAGAAAGGAAAACCGATGACCAAAGCAAAATCGTTACTGGCCACCGGCATTTTGGCTCTTTTCTCCGCCACGGCATTCGCCTCCCCGCTGCCTTCCGAAATCTACCATCCGGATGGCGCGCACACCATCAAAGCCGATCATCAAGGCGACGGCGAATTTGAATACGAAGCCGAACTTTCCGGCCAACGCAATTCCATTCCTTCCTTGGCCAAAAAAGTGATCGCCCACGCGCGCAGCAAGGGTTTCCATGTGGTTGAGTCAGAAATCAAACACGACGATGCCGATCTGAAATTCAAACGTGGCAAACAAGAGCTGGACGTTTCCATCGAAGACAAAGGCCAAGGCCGTATCGAATACAAAGCCGATTTGGACTTGGACAAAAACTAAATCCGACTCGCCAACAAAGGCCGTCTGAAATCCCATCGGGTTTCAGACGGCCTTTTGTCGTCTTTATCAGATAAAATGGCAATCGGTTTGCAAAATTTCCGACTCAAAACATTGTACAATCTGCCCACTTATACCGATAACATTCCAAACATTGCCATGAAAAAACGTCTGCTCCTCCTCGCCATCCTTCCCCTTTCCCTTCACGCTGCCGATGTGCCGCCTGATGTAAAACCCGAGCTTCAAGTCAACACTGCCGAACCCCAACAACCCGAAGCGCACAACATCCCTGCCGAGCAGACAAACAGGCCGTCTGAAAAAATCATCAACGTCGATGCCGACACCCTGCTTGCCAACACCGAATTACTGGCACGCGCCATGTATTCCGCCGTTGTCGCCCACAACATCCCCGGCATCAAAGCCGTTTTGCCCATTTACGAACAATGGCCCGAACACGACCGCGCCATGGCGCGCTATGCCAAAGGTTTGCTTGCCCAATCCGAAGGGAGCGCCGCCGAAGCCATCGGCCATTACCGCCGCTTTATCGCCGAGCAGCCCGATGCTTCCGCCGTCCGCTGGCAGCTTGCGACCGCCTTGTTTGAAGACAAACAAAACGAAGCCGCGGCCGACCAGTTCGACAAACTGCAAACCGAATCCCTCCCGCCTGCCTTGCAAGAACGCCTCGAAACCTACCGCAAAGCCCTGCGCGAACGCGACTCATGGCAATTCAACGCCGGCCTGAACATCACGCGCGAGCAAAACATCAACCAAGCCCCCGGCCAACGCCGTCTGGGCAATTACCTGAGCGATGAACAATGCCGCGCCGTGCGCCTAGCCTATCCCGACGACGACTGCTTCCGAGGCTGGACATTCCCCGAGCCCATCGATGCCACCGCCGTCCACTACCAAATCGGCGCAGAAAAAAAATGGTCGCTGCCACGCGGCTTCTATGCCACGACAGGCGCAGACCATTACGGCAAAATCTATCCCACACACACCAACTACAACGACCTCACCACACGCTTCTCGGCAGGCATCGGCTATGCCGACCAGCGCAACGACGTCGGCATGACCCCGTTCCACGAACGCCGCTTCTACGGCAACGACCCCTATACCTACACCAACGGCGCACGCCTCCACTACAACCATTGGTGGCAACCCAAGCTACAAACCCTCAGCGCATTTGAAGCAGGCCGTCTGAAAAACGGCCGCCGCGAGCATTCCAACAACACCAGCCAACTGCTCAGCAACTCCATCGTGTACTACCGCAACGCGCGCCAATACTGGGTAGCCGGTATCGACCTCTACCGCGAACGCAACCGCGACGACAAAAGCGACAGCTTCAACCGCTACGCCCTGCGCACCACATGGGGACAAGAATGGCCTAAAGGCCTCTCCACCGTCCTACGCCTCAGCGCCGCCCAACGCCGTTACCAAGCCCCCAGCTTCTTCAGCAACGAACAAAACCGCCGCGACAAAGAAACCTCCGCCTCCCTGAGCGTATGGCACCGCGCCCTCCATTTCAAAGGCATCACCCCGCGCCTGACCATTGCCCACAACAAAACATGGAGCAACGACAAGTTCTACGAATACGGCAAAACCAAAATGTTTGTCGAATTGAGCAAAACGTTCTGACAAGTAGAACCAATCTGTGAATAAAGTAAAAATGCCTGTCCTGCATACTGATTTACAAGACAGATTCAAAATTTTACAGATACCGGATAAATAGGATTTTTAAGGCATCATGTTTTATTAAATTCATATTTATCAAATAGATGAAATTTAAGCCAATATTACTTGGCAACGTAACGTACAACACTACATAACGTTACAAAAAAAGCAGGCCGTCTGAATATTTCAGACGGCCTTTTTTATTCAAGTTAAACAGCCCTTTTTATCATTGGTCGTAAGATGCCACCCACTCATTTCTAATGAAAAAAGTACAAATTTAATGGAAAATACACACCTTCAAACTTAATTGCCTTTAAAAAAAACGAATGCGTTCCTTCCTTCACATCCTCAAAAAAATCGGCAAAATAGCGCTGATTATCCCTATTTTTGCCCTATTGTATTTTTTGTCTGCTTGGATGATGGCTTCATTGCCGCTTAATGAAGAGCAGCCCAAAGGGGAAATTACTTTATTTTTAGTCAGTAACGGCGTGCATACTGATGTAGTCATGCCGCTGAAGAATGATATTTTTGATTGGTCGAATGTCGTCAATCCAAAAGACACGCTTTCTACTAATCCTCAAATAACGCATATCGGTTTAGGCTGGGGGGAGCGCAATTTTTATTTATACACGCCTGAGTGGAAAGATTTGACTTTCTCCAATGCTTTAGGTGCATTAAGCGGGCTGAACCGTACGCTGATTCATGTTACTTATTATCCTTTTGAACTACGAGAAAATAGCCACGTCGTCAAATTTTTGGTCACGCCTGAGCAATACAGGAATTTAACAAAATCGCTCTTGGCCGGTTTTCAACAAAAAAATGGGCACCCCATCTTGCTAAAAGGAATTCATCATCAATCTAACGATGCTTTTTACGAAGCCAAAGGGCGCTATCATTTATTCAATACTTGTAACACTTGGTTGAATGACAAATTGGTTGAAAGCGGCCTTAAAGGCGTGTATTGGACTCCTTTCTCTTCGCCCTTGCTGGAACAATATCGATAGCCCTCACGCTTCTCAATTTTTGGTCTATGTAAGACTTCAGGCCGTCTGAACATTTTCAGACGGCCTGTATTTTGATAAAACCCCAAAACCCTTTATTATATAAATAAAATTCTTAAATAGCATTAAATATTAATTTTTATAAACAAACTGATTTTAAATTCTATAAAATAATTAAAATAAAGAAATTTTAGAATAAAATTGCTAAAACAAAAAACTAAGCCTTGTTTAATTCTGCTAAAACCTGTAACCTGTATCAAAAATAAACAAGAGAGTCCATCATGTCCCAACACCACCCTACCGATGACATTAAGATCAAAGAAGTCAAAGAGTTACTCCCTCCAATCGCACATTTGTATGAGCTGCCTGTTACGCCTAAGGTTGCCAATTTAGTTTATAAAACGCGTCATGAGATTTCGGATTTGGTTCACGGCCGCGACAACCGTTTACTGGTCATTATCGGCCCATGCTCGATTCACGATACTAAGGCGGCGGTAGAATATGCGCAAAAATTGCTGCCTTTGCGCAAAAAATATGAGAAAGAGCTACTGATTGTAATGCGCGTGTATTTTGAAAAACCGCGTACAACCGTTGGCTGGAAAGGTCTGATTAACGATCCGCACTTGGACGGTACGTTTGACATTAACTACGGCCTGCGCCAAGCGCGTCAGTTGTTGCTGACTTTGAACGAAATGGGCATGCCTGCTTCGACTGAATTCTTGGACATGATTACGCCGCAATACTACGCCGACCTGATTTCTTGGGGCGCGATTGGTGCGCGTACGACTGAAAGCCAGGTACACCGCGAATTGGCCAGCGGCCTCTCCTGCCCTGTCGGTTTTAAAAACGGTACGGACGGCAATCTGAAAATCGCCATCGACGCCATCGGTGCCGCCAATCATCCGCACCACTTTTTGTCTGTAACCAAAGCCGGTCATTCTGCGATTGTCCACACCAGCGGCAACCCTGATTGCCATGCGATTTTGCGCGGCGGTAAAGAGCCTAATTACAGCGCAGAACACGTTAAAGACGCGGTTGCGCAGCTTCAAAAAGCCGGCGTGAGCAGCAAACTGATGGTGGACTGCAGCCATGCCAACAGCCGTAAAGACTTCCGCAAACAAATGGATGTAGCGCGCGATGTTGCGGCGCAGCTGAAAGCCGGTGAAGAAAACATCATGGGCGTGATGGTGGAAAGCCACTTGGTTGAAGGCCGCCAAGACAAGCCTGAAGTTTACGGTCAAAGTATTACGGATGCCTGCATCGGTTGGGATACGACTGAAGAATTGCTGGCCCTGCTTGCCGAAGCGAAAGGTTACCAAGCGTAAGTGCGAAATCATTAAAAAGACCGGATATGTTCCGGTCTTTTTTGTGCCTGTCATTTTGATTTCTTTGCTCAAGATACCGAGCAAGTTTTAGTCAGGTTTGACATCAAAACAATATGAGAAAAAAATTCAGGTCGTCTGAAAACCCGATAATTTAGGTTTTCAGACGGCCTCTCCTACTTTTCTTTTCAATTAGAACGTATGTTTAACCGTTGCAGTCACACTACGCGGCGTGCCGTAAACGTGAATATCCGGCATGGTGCGGTAACGTTTGTTAAAGACGTTTTCAAAGTCCAAACTGATGCGGGTGGATTTGCCGATTTTGTAATGACCGGTCAAATCCAGCGTTGCGTACGGACGTTGGGTCAACGCGGCCGCGGCAGCTGGATTGATGTCTGCAGGGTATTCATCCAGCGTATGGCTGCGGCTTTGCCAGTTGACATTGGCACCCAGGTTCAAACGGTCGGTCACGTCATACGCGGTAAAGAGTTTGAACAAATGAACCGGATAAGACGGATGCAGTTGAACCCCTTCGCTGTCTTTGATTTTGGAACGTGCATAAGACGCATTCAACAGCCATTTATCGCTCAGGCGGCCGCCGACAGAGAGTTCCACGCCTTTTGTTGTGGTGTTGTCGGCTGCGCGGTAGTATTCCTCGCCATTCGCGAATTTGCCTGCGACAACGCCCAAATGGTCGCGTTTGTTCATAAAGACGGAAGCGGAAGCATTCAGACGGCCTTCAAACCATGACGCTTTCAAACCGGTCTCGTAAGTTTTGCCGCGCTGCGGTTTGAGCGCTGCGCCGTCTTTGGTCAGGTAACGTACTTGCGGACGGAAAATGGTGGTGTAAGACGCATAGGCGGTCAAATTGTCGCCGATGTCGTAGGTTACGCCCAAATAAGGAATGAAAACGTTTTGTTTATGGCTGCTATGTGCGAATTTGTTACGGCTGGTGCTGTAACGGTAACGCCAATCCACAAAACGGCTGCCGCCGATAAAGGCGAGCTTATCGGTCAGTTTGAAACGGGTCGAGCCGTAAACCGACAGGTTTTTCATGCTTGAAAAACCATCGCGCAGATACGGCATATCGGGTTTGGCGATATTGCCGTTAAAGAGGCGCAAATCAGGAATCGTCGATTCGCCTTCTTCATAGAAAGACAGGTTTTCTTTGTTGTCCTGATAGCTGATGCCCGCATTGAACTCATGCGAACGGCCCAACGCTGGATAATTGCCGTCCAAGGTCAATGAAAAATTCTGGTCGCGGTATTTGCTGCGGTCGCGGTCTGAAGTGAAAAGTGCAGAGTAATCGGAATTGATTTCAAATGTACCGGCAATGCCTGAAACGATGTCGTTTTTACCCGAAACATGGCTGTAATCGCCTGTCAGTTTCCAGCCGTTGTCAAACTCATGGCTGAGGGAAGTGAACACTTCGGCACTGGTGTCTTTGCCGTATGCCCAGCGTGCGGACGAATTGCTACGCGGCGAAGACTCAAACGGTATGAATCCAGTACGGCGCGAACCTGCTGCGGTCAGATAGCTGAAACGCGAGCTACCGGTATTGCGGAAACGGTGTATTTCCGTACCGAGGCGCCATTCGGTTTGCGGCGTGATATCGTAAGACAACGTACCGTAGAAAGTGTGATTGTGGCGCGATGTGTTCGGCAGGTAATCGCCTCCATGGTCGCTGACCAAAATAGCGCGGCCGCGCAAGGTATTGTCTGCATTCAAAGGCTGATTGGCATCAAGGACGAAGCGGTAGTGGTTCCACGAACCGACACCGGCTTCTACGCTGATGGCAGGTTTGGCAGTCGGTTTTTTGCGTTCCAAAGCAACCGTACCGCCCGGCTCGCCCATACCGCCGTTGGACAAACCGCTTGCGCCGCGTACGACGACGACTTGTTCGTACAATGCGCTGTCCAGATTGTTGGTGCCGCGGCGGATGGCTTTACCGTCGTAAAGGAACTTGGGCGCACCGTCCACGGAAATGCTGTCAATCGCCTGACTGCGCGAAATAAATTGGCTGTGGCCGGATACGTTGTTGCCCATTTTGCTGTGGAACACGCCCGGCGTTTGTTTCAACACGTCCTGCAAGGTATCCAAACCTTGGTCGTCCATTTGTTTTTCGGTAACGACAGACAGGGACTGCGGCGTTTCACGCTGGGTCAGGCGGATGCCTGTCGCAGCGGAGGAAGCGGGAATGGTGTAGTTGAAAGTAGTCTGTTTTCCGACACCTTGGACGGTAACTGTCGGTAAATCGACACGTTCTTGCGGTTGGGTATTTTCTACTTCGGTCGCGAAAGAATACGCCGAACACAGCGCCAGACTGACGGCAAAGCTTAATTTGCCATAGGGAAATACAGGTAGTGACATAGCCTCTCCAATTAGCTTATCTTTACAATTTGGTCGCAGATTCTATCAAAAAGATGTAGTCCGATGAAACTATGTTCTAATCACTATTTTCTAAGTAGTTCGTTTAATTCAAAATATTTATTTTTAATCTAGTCCAAATTAACTAAAAAGGCCGTCTGAAACCCATATTATCAGGTTTCAGACGGCCTTAATCTTTTTATTACAAGGTAATCAGTCTGCCAATTTTCGTGCCAATTCTGCCAAACGTTTACCTTGTGCGAAGGCAATATCGTTTTCTTCAGCAGTCAATGCCGGCTTGCTGTCGTGGCCGGAAACATGGCTTGCACCGTAAGGCGTGCCGCCGCTTTGGGTATTGCTGAGCGCGGACTCGGTATATGGGATGCCGCTGATGACCATGCCGTGGTGCAACAGGGGCAGCATTATGGTCAGCAGGGTGCTTTCTTGGCCGCCGTGCAGCGAAGATGTGCTGGTGAATACGGTGGCAGGCTTGCCGACGAGTTCTGCACCGAGCCAAAGGGGAATGGTGCCGTCGATAAAGTATTTCATCGCGGCGGCCATATTGCCGAAACGTGTCGGGCTGCCAAGCGCGAGGCCGGCGCAGTTTTTGAGGTCGTCGGCAGTCGCGTATGGCGCGCCTTCGTCGGGAATGTCTTTTTCAACGGCTTCGCAAACGGTGGAAACTTTGGGAACGGTACGCAACACGGCTTCGCATCCGTCCACGCTTTCGATACCGCGTGCGATTTGGCGGGCAAGGTTGCGCGTGCTGCCATTTTGGGAATAAAAGAGGACGAGGATTTTCAGAGGATTTGGGTTCATTTGGGGTTTCCGTTACAATGCTATCAGGTTTCAGACGGCCTTTTGAATACTCGGGCCGTCTGAAAAGAAGAAATTTCAATTTAAAAGTGGGAAAAGGTTATGCCGTTTTCGCAATGGTGGCAAGGTTTTTTAAAGAGTAAAGGCGTGGCGTTCGCTTGGTTTGTCGTGCGCCGTTTTGATGAGGAGCGTGTGCCGCAGGTGGCGGCAAGCATGACGTTTACGACGCTTTTGGCTTTGGTGCCCGTGTTGACGGTGATGGTCGTCATCGCTTCGGCCTTCCCCGTTTTCGACCAATGGTCGGGGGAATTTGTCTCTTTTATCAACCGCACCATTGTGCCGCAGGGCGCGGATATGGTGTTTGACTACATCAATGCGTTCCGCGATAAGGCCACCAAGCTGACGGCCATCGGTAGTGTGATGTTGGTCGTAACCTCGCTGATGCTGATTCGGACGATAGACAATGCGTTTAACCGGATTTGGCGCGTCAATTCGCAACGGCCTTGGATGATGCAGTTTTTGGTGTATTGGGCGTTGCTGACGTTTGGTCCTTTGTCTTTGGGCGTAGGCCTGTCGGTTGTAATCGGCCAGGTGCAAGTAGTTGGCGGATCAGAATGGCTGAGGGTTATCACTACGGTTTCATTTATTACGGTGCTGCTGTGGGGCTTGTACCGCTTTGTGCCCAATCGTTTCGTGCCGGCAAGCCATGCCTTGGTCGGCGCGGCTGTAACGGCGTTTTGCTTGGAAACGGCACGCTTTTTGTTCGCTTGGTACATGGGCAACTTTGACGGCTACAAATCGATTTACGGCGCATTTGCCGCAGTACCGTTTTTCCTGTTGTGGCTCAACCTGTTATGGACGCTGGTATTAGGTGGCGCGGTTTTGACCTCGTCCCTGTCCTACTGGCGCGGCGAAGCGTTCCGCCGCAGTCTGGATGCGCGCGGCCGCTTTGACGATGTATTGAAAATCCTGTTGCTGCTCGATTCTGCCCAACAAAACGGCAAGGCGTTGCCGGTGCAGGAGTTCAGACGGCATATCAATATGGGCTTTGACGAATTGGGCGAGCTTTTAGAAAAATTGGCGCGACACGGCTATGTCTATTCCGGCCGTCAGGGCTGGGTCTTGAAAATGGGAGCGGAGTCCATCGACTTGGCGGAGCTGTTCAAACTCTTTGTCTACCGCCCGCAAACGCTTAATAAAGACAAGGTCAATCAAACGGTTGACCACATCATGCAGCCCTGCTTGGAAACCTTGAACATGACGCTTGCCGAGTTCGGCGCCCATACGAAAAAACAATCCTCTTAAACCTGACGCCGTCTGAAACCAAAAATATCAAGTTTCAGACGGCCTTTGCTATAATCGGCACACTACTGAATACTACATTCGACCTACAAGGAAAAATAGATGAAAACACCAGCCCTACTCTCTCTGCTCGGTTTGATTCCATCTGCCGCCTTTGCCGCCCACGGCGTAGGCCTTGGCCAACCACCCAAATATCCGGCCAACTTCACCGCTTTTGAATACGTCAATCCCAACGCACCAAAAGGTGGCTCATTTACCACGCCTTTCCTCGGTGCTTTTGACACGCTCAACCCCTTTACCCTCAAAGGCAACCACGAATACGGCATCAGCATGCTGACGCTCGACACCCTGACCGAGCAAAGCATGGACGAACCTTACGCCGTTTACGGTCTGATTGCCGAAGACATCGCCCTGGCGCCGGACGGCCTTTCCGTTACCTTCAAAATCAACCCTAAAGCCAAATTCCACAACGGCGACCCCGTTTTGGCCAAAGACGTTGCCGCTTCATTTAACATCCTGACCAAAGACAAAGCCGCCGCCCCCATGTACCACTTCTACTGGAGCGACGTGGCCAAAGTAGAAACGCCCAACGACCGCACCGTCGTGTTCCGCTTCAAGCAGCGCAACTCAGAATTGCACATGATTCTCGGCAGCCTGCCCGTCTTCTCGCATAAAAGCTATCCCAAAGGCCTGGCCGCCGCGCCCAACAGCCTGCCCATCGGCTCCGGCCCCTACCGTTTTGCCAAAGCCGAAAACGGCCGTATCAGCGAGTTTGTCCGCGACAAAAACTACTGGGCTCAAAACCTGCCCGTGCGCAAAGGCCGCTACAACTACGACCACATCCGCATCAAATACGTCAAAGACGAAGTTGTCCGCATCGAAGGGTTAAAAGGCGGCCAATATGACTTCGTACAAGAAAACGTCGCCCGCAACTGGGCGCGCGCCTACTCCGACGAAGTCCTCAAAAAACGCAACCTGTCCAAACACGAATGGCTGCAAAACAGCACCGCAGGCATGCAAGGCTTCGTCATCAATATGCGCCACAAGCCCTTGGATAATATTTACGTCCGCCGCGCCTTGATTGAGAGCTTCGACTACGAAAGCGTCAACAGCCGCATCTTCTACGGCGCATACCGCCGCACCGACAGCTTCTTCACCAACAGCACCATGGCCGCAACCGGCAAGCCTGACAGCGCAGAAACCGCATTGCTCAAATCATTGGGTACCAAGCTGCCCGACGGCGTATTGGATCAAGACGTCCCTATGCCGCCGGTTACCGACCCCAAACTGGGCGTGCGCCCGAACCTGCTCAAAGCACGCGCCCTGCTTGAAAAAGGCGGCTATCAATACAAAAACGGCAAAGCAGTCGACAAACAAGGCAAACCGCTGACCTTTGAATTCCTCGCCCCAAGCAAAAACTACGAACGCATTACCGCCAAATGGCAGCGCGACCTCGCCAAAATCGGCATTACCATGAACGTGCGTACCGCCGATTCCGCCGTGTACCAAAAACGCATGAACGACTTCGATTTTGACGTGACCACCGGCTACTACGGCAACAGCGAAAGCCCCGGCAACGAACAATACGACTACTTCAGCTGCGCCGCCGCCAAAACCGAAGGCAGCCGCAACCTATCCGGCGTCTGTCATCCTGCGGTTGAAAAACTGTTGACCCATTTCAACAGCTTTACCAACCGCAAAGAGCTGCAAACTACCTCGCGCGCGCTCGACCGACTGATCCGCCACCAATACACCATCGTTCCAAACTGGTTCGCCGACCGCTATCGCGTCGTGTACCGTAACGATGTCGGCATTCCGTCCAAGCTGCCGAAATACTACGACCCCATTACCTTCGCCATGACCGCAGGCTGGAAGAAAAAGTAGTCGCATTTCGACAACACGTCCAAGCGTCTGACAAGCCCTTGGCGTGTAGCATTCAGCATAGAATCATAAAACCTTGTTGTTTGTTTAAAAACAATCAATTGGCTGATTCCAAACAAACATAAAAGAAAAAGCAACTTAAAGCCAAATCAAAGGCCGTCTGAAACATCCGTCAGCAAAATCATCTGCAACGGAACATTTCAGACGGCCTTTTCGTCTCTTTTCAATCCAGTTTCGCAACCGAAGCAAAATATCGAAAATGAACAAAAAAATTGCAAAACAATGCCCTCAAATTTTACAAAACCGTGTACACTGCAAGGTAAGAGTTTGAATTATAAGGTTAATCTTAATAAAAACTACAATCATCCAAATTTAACCTAAATCAAGCATTCATATAACAGACAAAAGGAACAATAATATGGAAATCAAGCGTCTCTCTACCATTCTCAAACTGATTGCCAACCCCGAACGCATGGCCATCCTTTTTCTGCTGCTTGACGGCGACCGCAGCATTACCGAACTGGCACAAGCGCTCGACTCCTCCCCGACCAGCATCGCCAACCACCTCGCACGCCTGCGCACCGAAGGCATCATCGATTTCACACGCTACCACCGCATCATCGAATACCGCCTCATCTCCGAAGAAGCCACCACCATCCTCAATACCCTGCGCACACTCAAAGACCAAGCCGAATAAACACATTATTCCACATCACAACATCAAGGCCGTCTGAAACATCAGCTTTCAGACGGCCTGCCCCTTTCAGCCCATATCGAAAAATAAACCAATCCGCTATACAATACCGCCCATGCCCACAGGCGCAATCCGCCGCCTTCCCACCCAACAGCACACACGGAAACATCATGAAAATCGCCACTTGGAACGTCAATTCCCTCAACGTCCGCCTGCCCCAAGTACAAAACTGGCTGGCCGACCACCAAGCCGACATACTCGCCTTACAAGAACTCAAACTCGACCAAGACAAATTCCCGGCCGCCGCCCTGCAAATGATGGGCTGGCACTGCGTCTGGAGCGGCCAAAAAACCTACAACGGCGTCGCCATCATCAGCCGCCACGAACCGCAAGATGTACATTGCGGCCTGCCCACCCTCCCCGACGACCCGCAACGCCGCGTCATCGCCGCCACCATCAACGGCGTGCGCGTCATCAACGTCTATTGCGTCAACGGCGAAGCCCTGGACAGCCCCAAATTCCAATACAAAGAACAATGGTTTGCCGCATTGACCGAGTTTGTCCGCACCGAAATGGCCGCCCACCCCAAACTCATCCTACTCGGCGACTTCAACATCGCTCCGGCCGATGCCGACTGCTACGACCCCGAAAAATGGCACGAAAAAATCCATTGTTCCTCCATCGAAAGACAATGGTTTAAAAACCTGCTCGACCTCGGACTGACCGACAGCCTGCGCAAAATCCACCCCGAAGGCGCGTTCTACACATGGTTCGACTACCGCGGCGCCATGTTCCAACGCAAACTCGGCCTGC
>NZ_CATNVN010000001.1:0-52327 GCF_951230505.1 uncultured Neisseria sp. | reverse complement strand
TTTAAGGACAATTGAGGCAAGCGAAGCGTATTCCCTGTCAGAGACTCCGCTTCCGGCCAGTCGGCGTAATAGTATTGCCAATATATTTCTTCAAAAGGAATTTTGCCGTAATCGCACAACCACGGTTTGGCGAGTGTGGTGTAGTGGATGATGGGCGGGGTGGTATCCGGCAGAGGGAACATTTCGTCAAGGTTGTATGTTTGGAAAAATCTTCTGGCGCCGGTTTGGTAATTCCAAGATTCTTCCAATTGCAGCCAGTTTTCTTGAAATACGGTGTTTAGAAAGCATTGGTCGCCGTAGGGGACGGTTTTATCAATGGTGGCGGCGGTTTGCAGCAGTTGCTCCGCGATATTGTGTTTGCGCCATTGACCCAAATCAGCCAGCAGCATACCGGAATTGAAATAGGGCGTGGTGTGCAGGCCGGTCGGATGGTTCCAATCGGTACGGGCGAGATAGGAATCTTGTACGGCGGCGACGGGATAGCCGCGCATATCGAGGTTGAATAAATCGTGCAGGGATTGGGTAACCACCATATCGCTGTCGAGATAAAGGGCGCGGTCGATGGGCAGGTGCTGCATCATTAGGCGGAAAAATGCGGCATCCGAAATATGGGACAGGCGGCGATATTGGCTGAAGTCCATTTCGATTTTGACATCATTCAGACGGCTGCCGCTGGCGGCGAGTTTTTGGTTGGTATAGTTGATCCATTCCTTCCTGAAGGTGTTGTGCATAAGGTAGAAATTGACACCTGTATTGTACGTACAGATGGACTTCATCAGGGTATGGACTTGTTCGGCATAGCCGGTATCGGCGGCAAGGACGATGGTAATGTTGCTCATTGGTTAAATTCCCTTTATTTGCAATGTTTTAAATTTTGTCAGTCATTTTCTTGGTCTTGTGCAGTCGGTAAGGCGGCGTGGTCTTCGTTTTCCGACATGGCCTTTTCTACTAAATCCCGCTGCAGTTGTTTGCCGGCTTTGATGCCCAATTTGCGTAGTTTTTCGGTGCTGCTGATGAGGTTGCCCCTACCGGAAACCAAGCGGCCGTAGGCCGTCTGAAACTGGGATTGTGCCTGACCAAGCGCTTTATTGATGCCGTCCATGCTTTCGACAAAGCCGACAAATTTGTCATAGATTTTGCTGCCTGCTTCGGCAATCGCCAGCGCGTTTTGGTTTTGCTGCTCGTTGCGCCAGATGTTGGCAACGGTGCGCAGGGTGGCGAGCAGGGTGCTGGGGCCGGTCAGCATGATGCGTTTGTCGAAACACTCTTGGAATAGGTTTGGATCATGTTGCAGGGCGAGGAGGTAGGCCGGTTCGACAGGGACGAACATAAAGACGAAGTCCAGCGTTTTGACGCCCTCAAGGTCGGTGTAATCTTTTGCTGCCAAGCTTTTGATATGGGCGCGGATGCTGGCGACGTGGTTGGCAAGCTCGCGTTCTGCTTCTGCGCCGGTGCTTTGCGTATAGCGGACGTAGGCGGTCAGCGATACTTTGGAGTCGATGACGATTTGTTTGTTGTCGGGTAGATTGATGAGGACATCGGGCTGGAGGCGGCGTTGGGTGCCGTCTGCTTCGTGGCGGACGCTGGAAGCTTGGACGATGTATTCGCGGCCTTTTTGCAGGCCGGAATTTTCCAATACGCTTTCCAAAATCATCTCGCCCCAGTTGCCTTGGGTTTTGTTTTGCGTGCCGGTCAGCGCGGTAGTCAGCGCTTTGGCATCGTGGTGGAGCTGGGTGTTGAGGGTTTGCAGGCGTTTGAGCTCGTTTTCGATGGTCAGGCGTTCTTTGGCTTCTTTTTCATAAGTCTGCTGGACCAGCTCGCTGAAGCCGTGTATACGTTCGTTGAGCGGATTGAGCAGTTGTTGGAGATGGTCGTGGTTTTGTTCGGTAAAGCGGCGGCTTTTCTCTTCCAGAATAGTATTGGCGAGGTTTTGGAACTGGTCGCTCAGGTTTTTACGTGCATCTGCCAACAGGGCCAATTTTTCTTCGGCAGCCTGACGGTCTTTTTCCGATTGGGTGTTGAGGCGCTCGTTTTGGACTTGAAGCGCGTGATTTTGCTCCAAAAGGGCGGCGTATTCTTGTTTCAGACGGCTTTTTTCGGCTTCCTGTTGCTGTAAAAGGCTGTTTTTGTCGTCGATATTGGCTTTTTCTTGCGTCAATTGTGTGGAGAGGCGTTCGTTTTGGACTTGCAGTGCATGGTTTTGCTCCAAAAGCGTGTCGTAGTCTTGTTTCAGACGGCCTTTTTCCGCTTCCTGTTGTTGCAAAAGCGTATTTTTATCCGCACTCAAGGCCTGTTCTTGAACCAGTTGCGTGTTTAGGCGTTCATTGTTGATTTGCAGGTTTTGCGCGTTTTGCTGCCATTTTGCACATTCGTGTTTTAAAGCTTCGGCTTCGGCCTCGCAATCTTGCAGATAGGCAATCTGTTTTTCGGCTGCGGCAAAGCGGTTGCCCGTCTCCTGCAATTCGTCTTGCAATTCCTGCACGGTATGGCGGCTTTGCGCCAAATCCGCCGCAGTTTGAGCCTGAACCTGTTCGGCAAACTCATGCAGGCGGCGGGCTTCGGCCAATTCTTGTAAAACGGTAAAGTGTCGGCTTTGGGCTTGGTAGCGTGTTATCAGCCAAGCAAACAGCGCGCCGATAAAAAATGCGGCCGCGCCGGTCAGGATTAGGGTGGTGTTCATGCTGGAAATAGTCAATACGCGGAATGTTTCACTATATCATATATTTGCAGCGCATTTTATGGTCGGATATGCGCTAGAAACGTGTGTTTTCTTTAAAAGAAGCTATCAAAGGTATTGGTTTTGACTAATTGAACATTTAGGTTGTGAAAAAGATAAATTTGTAACATTTTGAATTTAAAAATATATTTAATTTAGAGTGCAATTTTGCAACAAAAAAGGAGGGATTTTATGGGCGCAGAAAGATACGTTTGTAGTGCGTATGTAATTAAGACATCGGTGTCATTGAAAAAGACATCGGTGTCATTTTCAAAACAAAATATAAATTAACTAAAATCATCATTATGTATATTTTTAGTATTTTATCTTTACGGAAAAATTGTATTAATTAACGATTAACACGGTATGATTCGTCCTGTCGGCAGCGCGGATGCCGGCGAAAAAATGTGTATGTTGTTAAATAACATTTTGTATCTATGAAAAAGGACTACTTAAAATGGGATATTTAATAACGCTTGCCGCCGCTTCTTTAATCGGTATGTCCGGAATATCGGCTTCTGCCATCGGCATCTCCCGTAATATCGAAACGGTAGTACACAAATAATTCAATCATAAACGAATTAATTACAATACTTCAGAAAACGCAACTTAGGCCGTTTTTCGGCCGACAGACAAGAAAGTGAGATAAACAATGAAAAATTTAATCAAACTGGCAGCAGCCTCTTTAATCGGTATGTCCGGCCTGACCGTCGGTGCAACCAATATCACCCACAATATGGCTGATGCCGATAAATAAAAAATACACAACACACCCTTAAATACACAGAAAAGAGTTAAAATGAAAACATTAATCAAATTGGCTGCGGCTTCTTTGATCGGTATGTCCGGTTTGACAGTTGGCGCAACCAAAATCGCAAAAAATATGGCAGAAGCTGCCAATAAATAAACGCAAGTGAAATTAAGCTTGTTTTGGTGATAAAAAAGGCCGTCTGAACATTCAGACGGCCTTTGTATTTGATGGTAAACCGTTTTATTTGCCGATACAGAAGCGCGAGAAAATCACGCCCAGCAAATCATCGGCGGTAAATTCTCCGGTGATTTCGCTGCACGCGTTTTGGGCGAGGCGCAGGTGTTCGGCGAAAAGCTCGATTTGGTTGTTGTTGCAGAGGGCGGCGTTTTCCAGCTCGGCTTCGGCTTCGGAGAGGGCGTTGAGGTGGCGGCTGCGGGCGAGGAACAGGCTTTCGCTTTCGCCCTGCCAGCCGACTTCCTGCAGCAGCGCGTGTTTGAGCAAATCGAGACCCGCGCCGGTTTTGGCGGACAGGCTGATGACACTTTCCGCGCCGGTTTGCGCGAGGCCGTCTGAACGGACGGCGACAGGTTCGCCGGTCAGATCGGCTTTGTTGTGGATTTCGATTTTTTTCAAACCTTCGGGCAGGCTGTTTAAAATCGCTTGGGTTTTGGCGTTTACGCCTTCGCGCGGGTCAATCAGAATCAGGGCGACATCGGCTTCGGAGACGGCTTTGCGGCTGCGTTCGATGCCGATTTGCTCGACCACGTCGTCGGTTTCACGCAAGCCTGCGGTGTCGATGATGTGGACGGGTACACCGTCAAGGGTAATTTGTTCGCGCACGGTGTCGCGGGTGGTGCCGGCGATGTCGGTTACGATGGCGATGTCGTCGCCCGCCAAGGCGTTGAGCAGGCTGGATTTGCCGACGTTGGGCGCGCCGACGAGGACAACGTTCATGCCTTCGCGCAAAATTGCGCCTTGTTCCGCGCTGGCGAGGACGGTTTTCAGACGGCCTTGCAGGGCTTGGAGCTTGCCGCGCGCGTCGGCGGCTTCGAGAAAGTCGATGTCTTCTTCGGGGAAGTCGAGCGTGGCTTCAACCAGCATCCGCAGGGTAATAAGGTCGTCCACCAGCTCGTGTATGTGTTGGGAAAACGCGCCTTTGAGCGAACGCAATGCCATGCGCGCGGCGGACTTGCTGGAGGCGTCGATGAGGTCGGCGACGCTTTCGGCTTGGGCTAGGTCGAGTTTGTTGTTGAGGAAGGCGCGTTTGGTAAATTCGCCCGGCTCCGCCATGCGCGCGCCCAGTTCGAGGCAGCGCGAGAGCAACATGTCCATTACGACGGGGCCGCCGTGTCCCTGCAATTCAATCACGTCTTCGCCGGTGAAGCTGGCTGGCGCGGCGAAGTAGAGCAGGATGCCGTTGTCTATCGGCTGCCCGTCGCCGCCGAGAAAGTCGGTGTAAAGCGCGGTGCGCGGTTTGGGCGTTTTGCCGCCGCTGAGGGTTTGCGCCAAAGGCAGCAGGTTTTTGCCGGAAAGACGGATCACGCCGACGCCGCCGCGTCCGGGTGCGGTGGCGATGGCGGCGATGGTGGGTTGGGATGCGGACATGGTTGGCTCGTATCTGGAATTTAATAGACGGTATTATATAGTGATTTCACGATGATGCAGGCCGTCTGAAAACCTTGATTTCGGTTTCAGACGGCCTTTGACTTTGATGGAATTAAAATGATGAACCTTCCTGCTTCAGAAATTCTGCTTCTTCTTCCGTGGTTTTACGCCCCAATACGGCGTTACGGTGCGGATAGCGTCCGAAGTGGTCGATGATGACTTTGTGTTTGATTTCAAAGGTCAATGCGTTTTCATTGGTATAGCGTTCAAACAGCGGTACGGCTTGTTCATGGATAACTTGGCTTTCGCTGTGCATCAACGGCATTAGCATGAAATGGCGTTCATGCGGAAGGAGGTCGGCGAAGCCGGGTTGGCGAACGGCTTCTTGGGCAAGAATGAGTGCAGCAGTATCTTGGGCAAACGCTTGATGGCTGTCGCGGAACAGATTGCGCGAGAATTGGTCAAGAATAATGATTTCGGCGAGCCTGCCTTGCAGGGTATCGCGCCAGTGTGAAAGTTCGCCGCGAGCTGCCTGCTGCCAGATATCGAAAAATTGAGCGCGAATTTGGGCATCGAATCCATTGTTGCGGGCAAATTGGAAAGGGCGGTTTTCTTCGGTAAACCAGAAATCTAAGACAGTTTGAGGTGTCATGAAAACTCCTTGAAATAGAGTACAGGGAAAATTGAGGTCGTCTGAAAAATTAGAGAGATGCTTTCAGATCATCTTAACCATCAGCGCTTGCGTGAGAAAAGATCGGTAGCGGAGCGGATTGTTGCTCACAATATGCAATTTATGATCTACATCTTTTCAGGATGGGCTCCTTACTACTCTGGTACAGTTCCTTCACTTTGTTCAAAATATTTTTGTAATTTTGATATAAATTGCCGACAGATTTTATTCGTATGTGGAGACGACGACAATATTTTGCACTTGGAAAACTTTGCTTGCGTTGCCGACATAAGCTGTTGCACCAATCACTGCGATTTTCATGTGTGACTTCTTGTTGAGATTCGATTGATGAGATGAGCGCATGCAAAGGCCGTCTGAAACTTTTAGTTTCAGACGGCCTTTAAATTAAGATGATTAAACAGCGGCGACGGTAAAACGTTCAAACAAATGCGCTTTGTTTTCCACATCGTCGGCGATGGCGACTGCCAAATCGGCCACGCTGATGCCTGCCGGAATTTCACCGTCCATCAGCAAATCGTCTTTGCCCAAGCGGTATTTGCCGGTTTGGTCTTCGCTGAAACCGCCGTCTGCGCCCAGTCGTGCCGGAGGGGAAACGAAAGACCAGTTCACGTCGCGGCGCGGCAAGAGTTCTGCCAAGAGATGGCGTGCGGCATTGGTGCCGTCGAAAATTTCTTTCGGGAAGTCGGGCGTATCGATAACTTGCAAACCGGGTGCCACATACAGGCTGCCTGCGCCGCCGACGACCAACAAATAAGGCACTTGCGCTGCTTTTGCCGCTTCGACGATGCTGTTTGCGCCGTGTGTGAAATCCGCGCCGATGTTGGGATTGGTCCAGCCCGGGTTGAATGCGCTGACCACGGCATCAAAACCGGCCAGTTTGTCGGCAAAATCTGCTGCGTTGACATCTGCGGAGACTGCGGCAACATTTTGTGCTTGGAACACTTTGTCTGTGTTGCGGGCGAAAGCAGTCACTTCATGACCGCGGCCTGCCAATTCTTGAACGACTGCGTTGCCGACATAACCAGTTGCACCGATAACTGCGATTTTCATGTTTTACTCCTTGTTCGGGTGTGATTGATTAGATGAGTGCATTGTAAGGCCGTCTGAAACGCTTGATAATCCCTGATTTGCTGTTATGATTGTGAAGTTGAACTAAACAATTATTTCCAAATGCAAGACATCAAACCCCTGCTTGTTTTCGCTACCGTCCTTGAACACGGCAGCATGAACGCCGCTGCGGCCGCGCTGGGCATGACGCCGTCTGCCGTCAGCCAGCACATCAACCGCCTCGAAACCCTGCATGGTATCAAGCTGTTAAACCGCAGCACGCGCAGCCTTGCGCCTACCGATGCCGGCCGTGCCTTGGGCGAATACTGCCGCCGTCTCGCCGCCACCCTTGCCGATACGCGTACTGTTATCGACAATCTGAAGACCGAACCTGTCGGCGAATTGCGCATTTCCCTGACTTCTACGGTCATCGAATCCCGCGCTTTTCAGACGGCCTTTTCGCGATTGCAAACCGAGTTCCCAAAAATCCGTCCTGTCCTTAATTTCAGCGATACTTTGGACGACCTGCAACACAATCAGACCGACATCGCCATACGCGGCGGCGACCGGGCTTTGGACGATCCCAACTTGGTTGCGCGCCATCTCGTGACGTGGCCGTACATCATTTGCGCCGCGCCCGATTATCTCGACCGGCATCCGCCCATTACCCATCCCTCTCAGCTTCATGCGCACCGCTGGCTGCATTTTTTACCTGTCCGCACGACCTTGCAAAATGGTGAAGAAAGCTATTTCCTTGACGTCGCCGACAGCATTGCCTGTACGCATCTTGCCGCTGTGTGTAGTCTGACCGAAAGTGGATTTGGTTTGTCTTTGCAGGTGGGCGGCGAAGTGAGGGAGAAAATTGCGCAAGGCCGTCTGAAAGCGGTTTTGCCTGAATGGACATTGCCGCCGGTCAGCCTTTATTTGGTAACGCCTTATCGTGTGCAGTCTGCCAAAACCGAGGCTGCCGTGCGGATTTTTACCGAGAGTTTTGCCAAGGAAGGGGATTTATGAACGCGGAAAATTGGAGCGTTTACCTGATTTTGTGCGAAAACGGCGCGTTTTATTGCGGCATCAGCAACCGTCCTCAAGAGCGATTTGCAGCGCATTTGTCAGGAAAAGGCGCAAAATACATGCGTTTGAACAAGCCTGTCGAGATGCGCATCGTTTCAGACGGCCTGAGCAAAAGTGAAGCGCTGAAACGGGAAGTCGGCATTAAGAAATTGACGGCAGAGCAGAAGCGGGGATTGTGGGTTGAAGCTGAAACATTGGCAAAAGACTAATGGCGACAATGGATTAAATTGTAGTCGGAATATGAATAACCACATAAATAGGTAAGCCTGCTGGTGTCTTTTGCATGGCCAAGCGGCAAATGTTTATTAACATGATTCAAAAAGGCCGTCTGAAACCTGATTGGGATTCAAACGGCCTGTTTGGATGGGGATGGCTTTTAGGTTGACGCTACTTATGGAGAAGTCGGTAAAAAGTTGAATTCTAAAAGAAACTTTGAAAATAAAATGAGTAACTGCTTGAACAATAAAATGAAAGTTATCGCGTTTTATGACAAATGGGGGTGAATTTCTATCCGAGTAGAGAGGTGGTGTCAATATGTTTTTCAGTTTTTGAGACAAAATCTGATTTATACCAATATTTATTATAGTGTAGGTCGAAAGTATTAGTTTCTATGCTAGAATTTTTAAGCTGTTTATATAAAACAGTGATTTAAACTAAAACTAAGGAAAGACCGAACATGAACAAATTACTGATTGCCGTAATGATGATGGCTGGTTTGACAGCTTGTTCCCAAGAGGCTAAACAGGAGACTCAAGAGGCTGCTCAAGCCGTTGCATCTGAAGTTAAAACCGAAGCCGCTTCTGCTGCCGATGCGACTGCATCTGCCGCTCAAGAAGCCGCCGATAAGGTTGAAGCTGCCGCCAGCAAAGCAGAGGAAGCCGCGAAACCTGAAGAAGCCGCCAAGCCCGAAGAGAAAGCCGAAGCGCTTGCCGCTGAAGCCAAGCCTGCCGAATCCGCCAAAGTGGACGGCAAAGCTGTTTTTGAAGCGAACTGTAAAGCATGCCACAGCGGCTTGATTCCCGGCGCTCCGGCCGTAGGCAAAAAAGAAGACTGGGCACCTCGCATTAAACAAGGCAAAGACACCTTGCACAAACACGCCCTCGAAGGCTTCAATTCCATGCCTGCCAAAGGCGGCAACGGCAGCTTGAGCGACGACGAAGTGAAAGCCGCAGTTGACTACATGGCCAACGAATCCGGCGCTAAATTCTAAATCGCACCGATTGAAACGCACCTTGCTACAAGGTGCGTTTTTTATGGGTGGGCGGATAAAAGTTGAAATAGGGCCGATAAACAGGCAAAGGCCGTCTGAAACATTTTATTTTGAAGCGCAATCGGCTAAAATCAGGCGAATGATTTTATGCAGGAGCAAACCATGAGCAATCAACACGATAACGTAGATGCCGGCGAAATCGCCAAGTTCAGCCAAATCGCCGATAAATGGTGGGATAAAAACGGCGAATTCAAGCCCCTGCATGACATCAATCCCTTGCGCCTAGACTATATCGACGGCTATGCCGGATTGGCAGGCAAACGCGTGCTGGATGTAGGATGCGGCGGCGGTATTTTGTCGGAAAGCATGGCCAAACGCGGCGCAGAACACGTGACCGGCATCGATATGGCGGAAAAATCCCTGCAAACCGCCACAGCCCATGCGGCCGCTCAACACGTTGCCAATATCGATTACCGCTGCATCCGCGTCGAAGACCTAGCCGCCGAGCAGCCGCACAGCTTTGACGTGGTAACGTGTATGGAAATGATGGAACACGTTCCTGATCCGTCTGCCATCGTTCAAGCCTGTGCGAAACTGGTCAAACCCGACGGCATGGTGTTTTTCTCCACCATCAACCGCAATCCCAAATCTTATCTGCATCTGATTGTCGGCGCGGAATATCTGTTGAAATTCGTCCCCAAAGGCACGCACGACTGGAAAAAATTCATCACGCCGGCAGAGCTTGCGCGCATGTGCCGCCAAGCCGGATTGGATACCGTCGGCAGCAAGGGCATGACCTACAATTTGTTGAGCGGCCGTTATTCTTTGTGCGACTCGACCGAGGTCAACTATATGGTTGCCTGCCGTCCGGCATAAGGTTCCACGGATAAAACACACGGGCTTGCCCGATATTTGAAACGCTATGTCGAAAGCAGTTTGATACAAATATCGGTAAGGCAAATTAGGCCGTCTGAAAAGAAAAAAGGCATGTGCGATACATGCCTTTTTTGTATGTGTAGAGAGGTTGTCACCCTTATTCCGTCCAAGACGAATACGGATGTTTGCTCAAATACGCATTGGTGAATTTACCGTCTGCCGTGATTTCCTTGCCCAGCCAAGATGGTTTGGGGAACTCGGTATCTTCAGACGGCAATTCGATTTCCGCCACAATCAATGGCGCATTGTCGCCGAAATATTCGTCGATTTCATACACAAAGCCTTCAAATTCGACACGGTAGCGGTATTTTTCCATTTTAAACGGACACATGTCCGCCATCATCGCTTGCGCGTGAGCCAGCGGGATTTCGTATTCAAACTCGCTGCGCGTCATGTCGGAAATATAGCCTTTTAAGGTCAGCCATGCTTGCGAACCGATAATCCGCACGCGGATGGTGCACTCTTTTTCCACGCTCAAATAGCCCTGTTGCAACACCAGCGGCTCGCTTGCCGCTTCGCGCCAACTGTCATCCGCCAGCAAAAAGCGGCGTTCGATTTCGACCGTCATGAATTCTTTCCTTATTTACCAAACAGGCCGTCTGAAGATTAAAACGGCTTGAAAACCACCATATAAAGCGCGGCCACCATCATCAATACGGGGAGTTCGTTGAATACCCGATACCAGCGGTGCGAATACACATTGCTGCCGTTTTGAAAACGGCGCAGCAGCAGACCGCAATAAAGCTGGTAAGCCAAGAGCAGCAGGCCGCACAATAATTTAACCGCCAGCCAGCCGTTGCCCCACCAATTATTTACAAACCCGATGGCCGCGCCAAATATCAGCGTTCCCCAGCCTAAAGGCGACATAAAGCGGTACAGCCTGCGCGACATATCCGTCAGCCGTACATATTCCACGCTACCAGACTCTAATTGCGCCAGATTCACATAAATCCGCGGCAGATAAAACAGTCCGGCAAACCAAGAAATCACAAAAAATATGTGTAACAGCTTAAACCACAAATACATTTCAGACGGCCCCAAAACCTAAAACCATTATTTTATCCGCAATACGGCCCGAGCCAAAATAAAATAGTCAAAACAATCTGATTTAGTTCGCCACAACAATGTGTTGCAGGCGCGATTTTACCCAAAAACCAAATTGTAAATTTCGCAACAATATGCAAGTTGATATATGCACGATGCAAAAAACTTGTTAAAATCCTATGCTATTTAATTATAAAAACATTATGGACGGAAAACATGAAACAATTTGAAATCAGCAACAGCGTCAGGAAAGAGCTTAGCAACTACCTGAATACGCACAATCTAAGTCTCAAAGCCGCCATGGATAATGAAACAACCAATGGCGAAGTCGCGGCCATCGTTCATGCAGGATTGCCGGCGATGATTCGGAAAATCTATTCTTTGGAAAAAATGAAAACCTTTTTCTGGACGAAAAAAGATTTGATGATGGAATTTATCAATATGCGCTTGGATGCCGGTGATAAAAAGGGCAAAAACTAATTTTAGCGTTGAGCTGGGGGAGATAGGGGTTTGAAATGTGGGCTTCTGTTTTTCTCGAAGTCTTGTTAGGGACAGTGCTTGCTCATTGTTCCTAATAAGTTTTGACAACCGAAAGGTCGTCTGAAATTCAAATGATAGGGCATGGGAACATGCCCTGTTTTTATGGGCGGCTTGTCCGCATTGGGAAAATATTGAGCTTGGAAATCATTGCGGCGTTCTGCGCTGGGTGGTTTTATCGGCTTAATGGTTTTATATTTGTTTTGCTGAACATATTGAATGGATTATAAAAAGGCCGTCTGAAACATTTCAGACGGCCTTTAGCGTTGAATCAGCAATTAAAACGGCGGATTTTCAAATCAAGCTGCGTTGTCAAAACCGCTGTGGCGGAGCAGGGCATCCAGGCTTGGTTTGCGGCCGCGAAAGGCTTTGAAGGATTCGGCTGCGCTGCGCGAACCGCCGACGGCCAGTATTTCTTTCCAGAAGCGGCGGCCGGTTTCGGCCACATCGTCGCTTTCTTCAAACGCTGCGTAAGCGTCTGCACTCAAAACTTCCGCCCATGCGTAGCTGTAATAGCCTGCGGAGTAGCCGCCGGCGAAGATGTGGCTGAAGCTCAAGGCAAAGCGGTTGTATGCCGGCGGTTGGGTCACGGCGACTTCTTGACGCACTTTGTCCAAGATTTGCGGCCATTCTTTCAGACGGCCTTCATCTTCCTGATGATAGATTTCCATGTCGAAGAGGGCAAATTCCATTTGACGGACGAGGAACATACCGCGTTGGAAGTTTTTGGCCGCGTGCATTTTGTCGAACAGCTCTTTCGGCAATACCGCGCCGGTTTCTTCGTGCGAGGACATTTGCGCCAATACGTCGTATTCCCAAACGAAGTTTTCCATGAATTGGCTAGGCAGCTCGACCGCGTCCCATTCGACGCCGTTGATGCCGGATACGCCCATTTCGTCAACTTGGGTCAACAAGTGGTGCAGGCCGTGGCCGGTTTCGTGGAAGAGGGTGATGATTTCGTCGTGGCTCAAACGCGCCTCTTTGTCGCCGACCGGCGGGGTAAAGTTGCAGACGAGGTAGGCAGTCGGCAGTTGCAGCGTACCGTCGGCGAAACGGCGGCGGCTTTTGTAGCCGTCCATCCATGCGCCGCCGCGTTTGCCTTCGCGTGCGTATAAGTCCATGTAAACGCCGCCGATGGTTTGGCCGTCTTGTTTCAGCTCGAAATAGCGCACGTCTTTGTGCCAAACGGGGACGGTTTTTTCAGCCAACTCGATGCCGTAGAGTTTTTTGATTTGGGCAAACAGGCCTGCCAATACTTTGCTGATAGGGAAGTATTTTTTCACTTCGGTTTCGCTGAAGGCGTATTTGGCTTGGCGCAGTTTTTCGGCGGCGTAGCTCAAATCCCAAGATTGCGGATCTTCGATATTCAGGCTCTCGCGTGCAAAGGCTTTGATTTCGGCAAAGTCTTTTTCGGCAAACGGTTTGGCGCGGCGGGCAAGGTCGTGCAGGAAATTCAGAACCTGTTCGGGCGTATCCGCCATTTTGGTTGCCAGTGACAGCTCGGCGTAGTTTTTGAAGCCGAGCAGTTTGGCGGTTTTCAGTGCGTTTGCAAGCGTTTGTTCGACGTTGGCCGTGTTGTCGAATTTGCCTTCGTCAGACAATTCGCTGGCACGGGTAACGTAGGCGCGGTAGATTTGTTCGCGCAGTTCGCGGTTGTCGGCGTATTGGATAACGGCGAGGTAGTGCGGAATCTGCAGGCCGATTTTGTAGCCTGTTTTGCCTTCGCTTTGCGCAGCGGCGGCAAATATGGCGATGGAGTCTTCGGGGATGCCGGAAAGTGGCGCGGCATCGTCAAAGTAAATGCTGAAAGCGTCGGTCGCGTCTTGGACGTTTTGTGCGAATTTGGCACCCAGTTGCGCGCCTTTGGTTTGCAGTTGCGCCAATTCTGCCTGCTGTTCGGGCGGTAATTCGGCACCGCTGAGGACGAAATCGCGCAAGTCGTGGTTGAGCTTGGTTTGCTGCGCTTGGGAGAGGGTGTCGAACTCGGCAGAATTTTTGATGATTTTGAAGCGGTTGTACAACTCGATGTCTTGACCGATTTCGGTGAAGAAGATGGTGATTTCGGGCATCAATTCGTTGTATACGGCACGCAGCTCGGGCGTATCGACCACGGAGTTGAGATGGGAAACCACGCTCCAAATGCGGCCGACACGTTCGGTAATGTCGGTCAGTTTTTCGACCGTGTTGGCCCAGTCGGTGTGCTTTTGCGCTTTGATGGCGGCGATTTGTTCGCGTGCTTCGGCAATGGCGGTTTGCAGGGCAGGTTTGATGTCTTTGGTTTTGATTTGGTCGAAACGGGGTTCTTCGCCCAAGTGGAGCAGGACATTGTCGCTCATATGGTTTCTCCTGGATAAGATGGATTCAGACGGCCTTGTGGCCGTCTGAAAAGAAAACGATAGGCGTTATATGGTGGCAGACAGGCAGAATTAAAGTGTCTCGCCTGCCTGTCGGCCAATCTTATTCTGCGCCGCGCGGATTGGCGTGCAATGGCGCAGCCAGCTCGAGGCGCATAGTGGTGCCTTCTGGGGCATAAACCGCATTGGCAACATTGGTTTGCAGGGATTCGGCAAACGAGCCGCGATACACTTTTGCGCCTTGGTGGGTCAGGTTGGATTGCACGTCGACATACACTTCTCCGCCGATTTGACGCCAGAGGTGGCAGAAGGTGTAGTCTTCGGACAGATAGCGTTTGCTTTCAGGATCGACCATGCAGTCGAAGAAGCGGTAGTGCAGGCCTTTGTTTTCCGGGCTGTAGTCGCTGTCGGAGACGTAGTTCAACTCGGGGTAGGCCTCTATCATTTTTTCAAATACGCTGCGTTTGATAACCATGAAGCCGGTTGGTGCGTCATGAACCTTCATAAAGCCTTCTTCATCGACTTTCAGGACGATTTCGCCGTTTTCATTTTTGTCGTTGGTATTGACGGTGTAAGAAGTGTACATGCGCTCGAAATCGGCTTGGGTCATGCCGGCAGGAAGGCCTGCTTGGGGCCAGTTTTCGCGTTTGAGCGGATAAACGCCGGCTACAACGTCTTTGTCGGCCAAGAGCAGGCGGTAGAATGAGTCGGGAGAGAAGCCGATGTCGGAGTCAATCCAGAATAAATGCGTCCATTCTTTGTTTTCCAAAAATTTGGCCACGCAGTTGTTGCGCGCGCGCGTAATCAGGCTTTCGCCGCGCTGCATCATTACTTGCAGCGGCAGGCCGAGGGAGGCGTTGGTGTGGACGATGTTCAGAAGCGAGAGGGTGTAGTTGTGGAAATATTTGCCGTCATGGCTGGGGGTCATGATTACAGGGTACATTTCGGCAAGGGCTGATTCGGGCAACATGACTTTTCCTTATTGTTTATTGTGAACCTCGGTATTGTAAGGTATTTGATAGTATATATAAACTGGACTATTTTAATTTATTGATTAATTGGCATTGTGTGCGTAAGAATTCGTCCAAAACCGCCTGTTGGATTTCCAAGCGTTTAGCTACGGGCGAGGCAAAGCGCACGATGATGTTGTACACTTTGTCATCATGTGGCACGCGGGATACGCGCGGCTGGGCGGCGGGCGTGATAAACAACTTTTGGGTTTGCACGTTTTCCAAATGCTGCTTGATGGCAGGGACATAAGGCTCGCACAATGGCTCAAGAACATCTTTCAGACGGCCTATGATTTCGTCCGAATCCAAATGAATCGGCACGGGGATTTCCACCGTATGAATCACATAATCGCCTAAAATATTGTCGCGGCGTACGGTATGGCTCAAAAGCAGGCTGTTGGGAAACGAGAGCGTTTTGCCGGAAAGCTGGCCAATCAACGGATTAGGGCCGATTTGCATCATCAGCGTGTTCAGCATATTGATATCGACCACCCGTCCGCGCAGGCCGTTGATTTCGATGTAGTCGCCGATGGAATATTGTTTGGTTACCGAACGCAGGATGCTGCCGGACAAACACATAATCAGCTCTTTGGTTGCCACCACAATCGCCGCGGCCACTGCAAACATGGACAACGCCAAAGTTTGAATCTGCGCCGCCCAAATCATCGCCAGCCCGAGTAGGATCAGCAACATGGTCACGTTGCGGCTGAACACCAGCGAGCGGCGTTTGTTTTCAATGCTCAAATCCGGATGGCTGCGAAAATGCGCCGAGAGCAAAATGCTGCGCCCGGCAATGACGACCACAATCATCAATACCGACATCAATGCCGATTTAATGATTTCTTCACTGACAGGCAAAGCGTTCAGCCATTCATGCATGGTGTTCCACATAATCCTGTTTCCTTTCCCTTCTTAGGCCGTCTGAAAACCCACGCGTTCAAAAATTTCTGCCGCACACGCTTCCGATACCGCAAACAAAGTTGCCACGCTGCCCAAAGCCCGTTGCGTAGCCGCACTCAAATCATCACGGCACACTTCGCCCAGCCACTCAACCGGCCGCACCAGCGACATTTTTTCATCGTCCCATTGCGGACAATGTACCGCGCCGCCCGTAATCCTGCCAACCCGATAACGGCGCAAAGCAGGCGAGTAGGTCAATACGGCATCTCCATCGGCCAACTCGTTGACAAACCGCCACATCTGAGCCGCGCCCGATTGCGCCGTTCTCAACTTCACATCCGGCACGGCCGAACGGTAAATATCCGTTAGTTCCTCACGGCCAAAACCCTTGGCCGCCGCTTCGGCCAGCATAGGCCAGGCCAATGCCGCCACACCGCGTTCAAAAAATACATCATAAAGCGCACCTTGCGTGCTGCGAACCATATAAAGTCTGGCTTGTTTTCCCATTGCGGTACCTATTTGTTTGAAGAACCCATCCCTTTGTTTCCATGTTACCTGTTACGGCTGAAAAATTCGATATTTTACATTGCCGGAAGGATTTGAAGTTCTCGCTGAAAATAAATGAATTATAGATGAAAGGCCGTCTGAAAAATAAAATAGGCTTATATATCAACAGATGATATATCGTAACAATATATTAATAACTGTAAAATTTTTTACGTTTGCATCAAAAAAAAGATAAGATAAAAAATCAATCGTGAAAGATTGCTATTCACTGAACATTAGGAGAGAAAAAATGACCTGTAAAACCCACGAACATCATGACCACGTTCACGGCGCAAACTGCGGCCACACTGCCATCAAACACGAAGGTCACGTCGATTATCTGCACGACGGCCACCTGCACCATGAACACAACGGCCACTACGACGAGCATGCCCTGAGCGTCAATGAAACCAACCCTGACGGCTGCCATCCGGTTGACACCTGCCACGGCCACGTTCACGGCGAAGGTTGCGGCCACGAAGCCGTACCGCACGGCGATCACGTCGACTACATTGTCAACGGCCGTCTGCATCACCAACACGGCGACCACTGCGACGACCACGGCCCGGTTGAAATCGTTAAATAAAACTGTTTTTCAGACGGCCTTTGATATGGCGCTTCTATAGAAAAAGGGGGTGTATTTTCACCCCCTTTTTTGTGGGCTATCTTTTCCTATTAGCCAAAGTCTCTTGCAATAAACTTTTCGGATAATCTCTCCATACAATAAGGCCGTCTGAAAGCCTGAATCTTTATCTGATTTATGTTTTTAAAGCGCTTTTTAAATTAAAGGCCGTCTGAACGTGTAGTTTCAGACGGCCTTTAGTTTTACCAATTCACGCGGACGGCCCTGCTGCCGAGCAATGTTTCCAGTTCGTCAAACAAGGCGGTGCTTGGCGTTACCATCCATTTTGGTGCAATTTTCAATTTGCCTGATGCTTTGCAGTTGCTGTACGACAGTTGCAGTGGGATGTGCGACGTGTCGGGCAGGCGGTGGGCGGTGAGGATGGCGGCGAGGCGTGCGATGTCGTGACCGGGGGCGAGGGCGAGGCTGAGGCTGCGGGCGTAGCGTTCGCGCGCCATTTGCAGGGTCATGACTTGGTTTGCCATGATGCGCAGCCCGTCGCCGCCGCCGTAGTCGTCGCGGCTGACTTTGGATTCGATAATCAGCACCTGGTCGGATTTGAGGTAGTCGGAGCAGTTTTCCAGCGTCTGGCCGCTGACCATGATTTCAATCTGTCCGCTCAAATCTTCGAGGCTGACGAAGGCGATTTTGCCGCGTTTGCCCATCATGGTGCGCACGGCGGTAACGAATCCGGCGAGGCGCACGCTGTCTTGCGGTTTCAGACGGCCTAACTTGGTCGGGGCGATTTGGCGGACTTCTTGGGCATATGGGCCGAACGGGTGTCCGGACAGATAAAAGCCGATGACGGTTTTTTCTTCGGCGAGTTTTTCTGACTCGCTCCACATGGGCACGTCAACGAGCTGCACCGGTTCGATGGCGTCTTCCATCATGTCGAAAAGTCCGCCCTGATTGGCGTTGGCGGCTTTTTGGTCGGCGTTGTTCATGGCAAGGTCAATGTTCGCCAAGAGCATGGCGCGGTTGGGTTCGATGCTGTCGAACGCGCCGCCGCGTATCAGGGCTTCGAGGGTGCGGCGGTTCATGTGTTCTTTGCCGACGCGCTCGCAGAAGTCCAAGAGGCCGGTAAACTTGCCGCCGCTTTGCCGAGCGGCGATGATGGATTCGACGGCGGCTTCGCCCGTGCCTTTAATCGCGCCGAGTGCGTAGCGGATTTTCATGTTCGGATACGGCGTGAAGCGGTAGTCGGATTCGTTGATGTCGGGCGGCAGGAACTCGATACCGTTGGCGCGGCAGTCATCGTAGAAATGCTTGAGCTGGTCGGTATTATCCAATTCAGACGACATGGTCGCCGCCATAAATTCGGCGGGATAGTGGGCTTTGAGCCATGCGGTCTGGTAGGAAATCAGGGCGTAGGCGGCGGCGTGGGATTTGTTGAAACCGTAGCCGGCGAATTTTTCCATGTAGTTGAAGATTTCGTCGGATTTTTCGCGCGAAATGCCTTGTTTTGCCGCGCCTTCGGCGAAGATTTCGCGGTGTTTCACCATCTCTTCGGGCTTTTTCTTACCCATGGCGCGGCGCAGCAAGTCCGCACCGCCGAGCGAGTAACCGCCGATAATCTGAGCCGCCTGCATCACTTGTTCCTGATACACCATAATGCCGTAGGTCGGCGCGAGGATGCCTTCGAGCAGCGGGTGGATGTATTGGAATTCCTGACCCTTCATGCGCGCGACGAAGTCGGGGATGTTGTCCATCGGGCCTGGGCGGTAGAGTGATACGAAGGCAATAAGTTCTTCAAACTTGGTCGTATGCGCCGTTTTCAGCATTTTTTTCATGCCGGTCGACTCGAACTGGAAGACAGCGGTGGTGTTCGCATCGCGGAAGATTTGGTAGGCGGCTTGGTCATCAAGCGGAATCTTGCCGACATCGACGATATCGCCGGTGGTATTTTTGATGTTGTTCTGCGCCATTTCGATAATGGTCAGGTTGCGCAGACCCAAAAAGTCGAATTTCACCAAACCCACGTCTTCCACGTCGCCCTTGTCGTACATGGATACGGGTGAGGCGGATTCGTCCGCCTGATACACAGGGCTGTAATCGGAAATCTTGCCCGGCGCAATCAACACGCCGCCTGCGTGCATACCCAAACCGCGCGTCAGGTCTTCCAACTTTTTCGCCAGCGTAATCAGTTCGTCCGCTTCTTCCGCTTCGATTAATTCCTGAATCTGCGGCTCGGCCTCCATGGCTTTTTCCAAACTCAGGGGTTTGTTGGCTTCCAACGGAATCAGCTTGGACAGTTTGTCGCACAGCATAAACGGCAGCTCCAGCACGCGCCCCACGTCGCGGATGACCGCTTTGGACGACATCGTGCCGAAGGTCACAATTTGGCTTACCGCCTCCGCGCCGTATTTTTCGCGCACATATTCAATCACGCGACCGCGGTTTGCCTGACAGAAGTCCACGTCGAAGTCGGGCATGGAAACGCGTTCGGGGTTTAAGAAACGTTCGAACAGCAGCGCGTATTTCAACGGGTCGAGGTCGGTAATCTTCAGCGAATACGCCACCAGCGAGCCTGCACCCGAACCACGGCCCGGCCCGACCGGACAGCCGTGCGTTTTCGCCCAGTTAATAAAGTCTTGTACGATAAGGAAATAGCCGGGGAATTTCATCTGGATGATGATGTTCAGCTCAAAATCCAAACGTTCCTGATATTCCGGCATTTTTTCTGCGCGTTCCGCTTCGTCGGGATAAAGCTGAACCATGCGTTCTTGCAAGCCCTCGTTGGATAGCTTTACCAAATAATCATCCAGCGACAGGCCGTCCGGAGTAGGGAAGAGCGGCAGGAAGTTTTTGCCTAATGTGATGTGCAGATTACAGCGCTTGGCGATTTCCACCGTGTTTTCGAGGGCTTCGGGCAAATCGGCAAAACGTTCGGCCATGGTTTCCGGCGGAATGAAAAACTGGCTCGGCGTGAAATCGCGCGGACGTTTTTTGTCCGTCAGTACCCAGCCGCCAGCGATACACACCCGCGCCTCGTGCGCGTTGAAATCATCGCTGCTCATAAACTGTGTCGGATGCGTCGCCACCACCGGCAAATCCAGTTCCTCCGCCAGCTTCACGCTGCCGGAAACGCAAGCCTCCCATTCAGGGCGTTCGGGCAGGCGTTGCAGCTCTAAATAAAACGCATCAGGGAACCACGCCGCATATTTCAACGCCGCCGCACGCGCCGCGTCTTCATTGCCGTTCAAAAGATTCACGCCCACTTCGCCGTAATGCGCGCCACTCAAACAAATCAAGCCGCTGTTGTCGCCGTTTTCCAGCCATTCGGGATTGAGTTCCGCATGATGGATATTGCGGTCTTTGCCGACATAGGCCTCCGTCAAAAGCTCGCTCAAGCGCAGATAGCCCGCATCGTTGCGGATAATCAGCATGGCACGAAACGGCTTGTCGGGCGCATTCGGATTGCCTATCCACACGTCCGCCGCGCCGATGGGCTTAATTCCGGCGCCGCGGCAGGCTTTATAGAATTTCACCAAACCGAATTCGTTCATCAAATCGCTGATGCCCAAAGCAGGCAAACCGTATTCCTGCGCTTTGGCAATCAGTTTTTTAATCCGCACCATACCGTCGGTAATCGAGAATTCGGTATGCAGGCGCAGGGGGATGTAGGTCGGCTCGGTCATGGCAAAATCGGCGTGAACAATAAAAGGCGTATTGTAGCAGGGTTGGCAGCTAAAGGCCGTCTGAAAACCAAATGTAATGGGGTTGGATAAAGCAAATAAAATAGAAGGGGGCTTTCTTTCAGACGGCCATGTTAAAATATCGCCATTATTGAAAAGGATTAAATGATGGAAGCAACAGTCTATCTTGAAGATAATGAATACATCGCTTTATGCGACCTGTTGAAATTGGCCGGCCTTGCCGAAAGCGGCGGACAGGCAAAAGCGTTTATCGCCGAAGGGCTGGTGTTGCGTAACGGCGAAACTGAAACCCGTAAAACCGCCAAAATACGCGGCGGCGAAGTGATTGAGTTTGACGGTGCACGCTTGGAAATTGCCGATGGATACGACCCTGAAGAATAAAGCCGAAGCCATCTTGGGCGAGCCGCTTTTAGACGAACCTGTCCGCCCTGAGTCGTGGGAATGTTGTGGCAGCGAATGCGGCGATGCCTGTATCCAGACAATGTATTGGGTGGAAAAAGCCCGATATGACGCGCAACAGAGGAAATTGAAAGAAGCGGGTTGGATAGACGGCGAAGATGGTACAAAGGCCGTCTGAAAACGATTGGGCTTGATAGGAGCTGTGTTTCAAACAATGCTGCATTAAAGCCAATGCCGTCTGAAAGTTTCAGACGGCATTGGCTTTTTTAAAGTTTAAATTAAGATTGTGTTACCTCGGAAGCGGTTGCATTTTCAGGTGTGTCAGGTGCAGCATCTGCAGGAGCCTGATAATCTGTATTTTGCGATGAAGAGGGCTCAGCATTGTCATGGTTATCATGTTTATGATGCTTATCATGTTTACCAAAGTGTCGTTTGTCTTGATCGTCATCTTGTGCTACTGCCAATACTTTGCCGTTTTGAGCATCAACCAAAGCTTCGTATTCGACGCCGTCTTTCAAGATTTCTACTTTGTAACGGCCGCCCAAATGTTGTTTGTATTTGTAATCGACATCTTTAACGACGCCGCCCACTTCCGCTACCGCTGCTGCGGCTGCTTGCTGGCCGGAAACCTTTGCAAACATACCTTCTTTGAAAGCCATAGTACCTGCTGCACCAGCAACGCCCAAACTTGAAGCAATAATACCGGCAATGATGAGTTTTTTTGAAATAAAAGCGTTAATGCGTTTCATGATTTTCTTTCCTACTGTGTTGTTGAACGATGAATGCATTCTATGCCTCAACAATTAGCTGAATATGAGCAAAATGCTAAGATGTGTAATTAGTTGCAATACTAAAATTAACACTTTAATAATAATGGAGATCGAAGCCGCGCTTTCAGACGGCCTTGCTGATATGTTGTGATGGCATATTTGGCGAAAGTTTTGGTTTGCGTGTGAAAACAAAAAGTGTGATGAAAAAAAGGCATGTGTGATACATGCCCCGAATTAAATGGTAAACACAATGGTGAGAAAACAAATGACGGAATAAGATTTGCGGTTGGTCAATTCATTTGTCGCCGCCTTGTTTTACAATCACTCAGGCGATGTTTCGCCTGCAAGATTTTCGATTTCTTCGCGATGCGCGTCAAACCATGAGCCGACCACTTGATTGACTTCGTCCATGCCTTGTTTTTTCAGGCTGGAGAATAGTTGAACGCTGATTTTTTGACGCTCGGTGTAGGGTTTGAGTGATTTTTTTACCGCCGCCAAAGTTTTAATCTGGTCGTTTTTAGACAGCTTGTCTGCTTTTGACAGCAGGATATGCACGGGACGGCCGGTGATGTGGAAAAAGTCCAGCATTTGAATGTCTAAAGCTTTGAGCGGATGGCGCGAGTCCATAATCAAAATCAGGCCGATCAGTTGGCGGCGTTGTTGCAGGTAGTCGCCCAAGAGTTTGACCCAGTGCGCACGGATGGCCTCCGGTACTTGCGCGTAGCCGTAGCCGGGCAAGTCGACCATGAAATTGCCGTTTTCCAGTTCAAAGAAATTGATGTGTTGGGTTCGGCCCGGTGTTTTGGAAACATAGGCAAGGCGCACATGATTGGTTAAAGTATTGATGGCGCTGGATTTGCCGGCATTGCTTCGGCCGACAAAGGCAATCTCGGCCGGCGTGTCGGGCAGGTCTTTCAGATGGTTGACCGTTGTAAAGAATTTGGCGTTTTGAAAAAGGTTCATCAGTATTTCCTTGCATGGAAACAAAACTGCAACATCATAATTTGTATCGGGCATTTATGTTGCAGCAGTTTGGTAATTTGAGTAGTAATTTAATGTAAACTTGGTATAGAATAGCACGTTTATAGAATTATCGGTTTTAATCGGGAAAATTCCCCGGTATTTGAGTATAAAAAAGGCATTGACGCGGTACGCAATGCTGTAATCAGGAGCACTCCATGAAACGATTGACTTTATTGGCCTTGGTATTGGCTGCCGGTGCGGTTTCCGCTGCCCCTAAAGCAGATGCTGAAAAAGGCAAACAGGTAGCGACTACTATCTGTGCGGCGTGTCACGCAGCCGATGGTAACAGCGGTATCGCAACTTATCCTAAACTGGCAGGTCAGGCCGCGGCCTACACCTACGGTCAAACCATGGCCATCAAAGACGGTACCCGTACCCACGGTGCTGCCGGCGTGATGAAACCGATGGTGATGAACTTGTCCGAACAAGACATCCGCGACGCTGCCGCCTACTATGCCAAACAACAAGGCAAACCGGGCGAAGCCAATCCTAAAGAAAACCCAGAGTTGGGCGCGAAAATCTATCGTGGCGGCCTGAGCGCTAAAAAACTGCCGGCATGTATGTCTTGCCACGGTCCTAGCGGCGCAGGTATCCCTGGCGGCGGTACTGAAATCCAAGCCTATCCTCGTCTGGGCGGCCAACACAAAGCTTACGTTGTCGAGCAAATGAAAGCTTACCAATCCGGTCAACGCAAAAACGCCATCATGGCCGATATTGCCAACCGCCTGAGCGAAGAAGAGTTGAACGCAGTAGCCAACTTCATCCAAGGTTTGCACTAATTTCGTTTTGAAACGAGCTTATTGATACAGGCCGTCTGAAAACCCTTCAGACGGCCTTAGCCAATATAGGCCGATAAGCCTGATTGTTTTTTTCAAATAGCGACAGCAAGATTTTTACTACAATATGCAGTATTCTTCCTTTCGCATCACACGTCATTGCAGTCCGTTCCATCGATCGGGTTGCCCCAAGCCGACATTTGAGACATGAGTAAATCTTCATCATCCGTCCCACTTATCCGTAGACCATGGTTTGCCTTTTTCAGCTCCATGCGTTTTGCCGTCGCCCTGCTCAGCCTGTTGGGCGTGGCTTCGATTATCGGTACGGTCTTGCAGCAAAACCAGCCGCAAGTCGATTATTTGGTGAAATTCGGCCCGTTTTGGTCGCAGATTTTCGGCTTTTTGGGTCTGTACGACGTGTACGCCTCGGCGTGGTTCGTTGTCATCATGATGTTTTTGGTGATTTCCACCGGATTGTGCCTGATTCGCAATGTTCCGCCGTTTTTGCGCGAGATTCGTTCGTTCCGTGAAAACGCGAAGGAAAAATCGCTGGCGGCAATGCGCCATTCCATCGTTTTAGACGGACAGGTGACGCCCGAAGTCGCACAACGATATTTGGAAGTACAAGGCTACGGCTGCAAAACCGTTACGCGTGAAGACGGTTCGGTTTTAGTGGCGGCGAAAAAAGGCGCGATGAACAAATGGGGCTATATCTTTGCCCATGCCGCGCTGATTGTAATTTGTTTGGGCGGTTTGATAGACAGCAATATCCTGCTGAAAATCGGCATGCTCACCGGCAAAGTCGTGCCGGACAATACGGCGGTTTATGCCAAAGACTTTAAGCCCGAAAGCGTGTTGGGAGAATCCAACCTGTCGTTTAGGGGCAATGTCAATATTTCGGAAGGTCAGAGCGCGGACGTGGTATTTCTGAATGCGGATAACGGCATGCTCGTGCAAGACTTGCCGTTTTCGGTCAAATTGAAGAAATTCCATATTGATTTTTACGATACCGGTATGCCGCGCGATTTCGCCAGCGACTTGGAAGTCACGGACAAGGCAACCGGCAAAGTCAGCGAACACACTATCCGCGTCAACCATCCTTTGACGCTACACGGTATTACGGTTTATCAGGCAAGTTTCGCCGACGGCGGCTCTGACTTGACGTTTAAAGCGTGGAATCTGGCTGATGCCGATCGTACTCCGGTCAAACTCAAAGCAACTTCTATGCGCGAGTTTCCGCTGGATTTGGGCAAGGCTTCTTATAAGCTGGAATTTGACCAGTTTACTTCGATGAACGTCGAAGACATGAGCGAGCCGTCTGAAAAAGAGCAAAACTTAAAATCCGCCATCAATGATGTTCGCTCCGTCCGTCAAGAAGGCAAAAAATACACCAATATCGGCCCATCTATCGTTTACCGCATCCGAGACAAAGCAGGGCAGGCGGTCGAATATAAAAACTATATGCTGCCGGTAAAACAAGATGAAGACTATTTCTTCATTACCGGCACACGCAGCGGCTTGGCGCAGCAATACCGCTGGTTGCGCATTCCGATGGATAAAAACGGCCAAATCGACACCTTTATGGCTTTGCGCCAATATCTGAAAGATGATGCGGCACGCCGTAAAACCGTTGCCAACGCCGTTAAAGGCGCGCCTGCCGAAATCCGTGAACAATTCATGGCGGCGGCGGAAAACACTTTATCGATTTTTGCCAAAGGCGGCTATTTGGCTTTGGACGAATTTGTTACCACCAACATTCCGAAAGATCAGCAGGAAAAAATGCAGGGCTATTTCTACGAAATGCTCTATGGCGTGATGAATGCCGCTTTGGAAGATACGATCAGCACATACAACCTGCCGGCTTGGCCGCAAGACGAAAAGCGCAACCGCTTCCTGCTGCATGCAATGGACGCGTACACCGGTTTGACCGAGTATCCTGCGCCAATGATGCTGCAATTGGAAAGTTTTGCTGAAGTACGCTCTTCCGGCCTGCAGATGACCCGTTCTCCGGGGGAGTTCTTGGTGTATTTGGGTTCGGTATTGCTGGTGTTGGGCACGGTGTTCATGTTTTATATTCGTGAAAAACGTGCTTGGCTGCTGTTTTCAGACGGCCGTATCCGTTTTGCCATGTCTTCCAGCCGCAACGAACGCGACTTGCAGAAAGAATTTCCGCAACACACACGGCAATTGCAGCAGCTTGCCAAGGATTTGAACCATGAATAACAAACTTCAGGCCTTGCCCGAGCATGAGCTTCTGACACACAAATCATTTATCCGAAACCTCAACCTTTTCGACTGGGCATTCGCGCTGCTGATTGCCATCGGTGCGTTTATTGCCCAAACCCAAGCCGGTCTGCACATGGACATCTACGAAATGGTGATTTTGTGGGCGAGTGCCGGTATTGCCGTTTTTCTGGGTTGGTTTTTCAAACCGATGCGCTGGTTTATCCCTTTGGGCGTGTGCTTGGCGTATTTGGCCGTTGATTTGTATGGCGGTGACATTAAACACGCAGACGGTTTCCTGCTCAAATATCTGTTAAGCAGCCAGTCGGCGATTATGTGGCAATGCGCGTTTGTGTTCTTTGCCTTGTTTGCCTATATCGTCGGCGCGATAGCAGCGGTGCGCAAAAATGTGTCGTCCAATACGCTTTTGGGCATGGGTACCGTGTTTGCGTGGGTTTCCGCGATGGCGGGCTTTGTCGGTTTGCTGGTACGCTGGCATGAAAGCTATCTGCTGCGTCCCGATGCCGGCCATATTCCGGTTTCCAACCTTTACGAAGTATTTATCTTGTTCTTGGTCATTACGGCACTGATGTACCTCTATTACGAAGGCCGTTTTGCCGTACAAAAACTGGGTGGCTTTGTCTTCAGCTTTATGGCAATTGTGGTCGGATTTGTCTTATGGTACAGCGTTTCACGCGAGGCTCATGCCATTCAGCCGCTGATTCCTGCTTTGCAGTCTTGGTGGATGAAAATCCACGTTCCGGCCAACTTTATCGGCTACGGCGCATTCTGTATCGCCGCCATGCTGGGTATTGCCGAACTGCTGGCGCTCAGAAAAGAAGATGCGGGCCAAAAATCATGGCTGCCGCAATCGCAAGTCATTGAAGAAGTCATGTACAAAGCGATTGCCGTCGGTTTCTTGTTCTTTACTATTGCTACCATTCTCGGCGCATTGTGGGCGGCTGACGCGTGGGGCCGCTATTGGAGCTGGGACCCGAAAGAAACTTGGGCATTCATCGTTTGGCTGAATTACGCTATCTGGTTGCATTTGCGGCTGGTAGCAGGTTGGCGCGGCAAAGTGTTGGCTTGGTGGGCGGTTATCGGCCTGGTCATTACCGCCTTTGCCTTTATCGGCGTGAATATGTTCTTGAGCGGCCTGCATTCTTACGGCACATTGTAAGCAGCTTATCCCGCACTTTATTTCAGACGGCCTTTTTCCGTTTTCGGAGAAAACGCCGTCTGAATCGTTTTTAATCATTTTTTTCAGACGGCCTCAAACCATGTTGGTATTAGGAATTGAATCATCTTGCGACGAAACCGGCGTTGCGCTCTACGATACTGAGCGCGGCCTGTTGGCGCATCATTTGCACACCCAGATGGCGATGCATGCCGAATACGGCGGCGTTGTCCCCGAATTGGCCAGCCGTGACCATATCCGCCGTGTCGTGCCGTTGACGCAAGGTTGCTTGAAGGAAGCAGGCGTAGGCTATGCCGATATTGACGCGGTTGCCTTTACGCAAGGCCCGGGTTTGGGCGGCGCATTGCTGACCGGTTCAGGCTTCGCCAACGCCTTGGCATTTGCCATCGGCAAGCCCGTTATCCCCGTTCACCATCTTGAAGGCCATTTACTCTCGCCCTTATTGGCAGACGATAAGCCTGAATTTCCATTTGTCGCTTTGCTGGTGTCGGGCGGGCATACACAATTTATGGCTGTACGCGGTATTGGCGATTACACCTTGCTGGGTGAAAGTGTGGATGATGCGGCAGGCGAAGCATTTGATAAAACGGCCAAGCTTTTGGGTTTGCCTTATCCCGGCGGTGCCAAATTATCCGAGCTGGCCAAACTCGGCACGCCTGATGCCTTCACATTCCCACGCCCCATGCTCCATTCGCACGATTTGCAGATGAGCTTTTCCGGTTTGAAAACTGCCGTTTTGACTGCTGTCGAAAAAGTCCGTGCCGAAACAGGCAACGATGAAATTCCCGAGCAGATGCGCAACGACATTTGCCGCGCTTTCCAAGATGCGGTGGTTGACGTATTGGCGGCCAAAGCCAAAAAAGCGTTGTTGGATACCGGCTTCAGAACTTTGGTGGTTGCCGGCGGTGTGGGTGCAAACTGGAAACTGCGTGATGAGTTTTCACGGTTGGTCGTCAAAATGCCGTCTGAAAAAGGCAAACCCAAACCGCAGGAAGAAAAAATCAATGTTTATTTCCCGCCGATGTCATACTGTACTGACAACGGCGCAATGATTGCCTTTGCCGGTGCGATGCGTCTTGCCGAGCGTCAGGCTGTCGGCGCATTCAATGTTAAGCCGCGCTGGCCGCTGTCGGATATTGTGAAGCAGGGTTGATGCATTAGACCGCTTCGATGCAATGAAAGGCCGTCTGGAAACCTGAAGACAGGGTTTTCAGACGGCCTTTAATGAAACGTATGTTTGCGGTAAAACTTCATTCAAAAAGATGAGTAATTTTTTCATCCGTTTTTTCTACAATATTAACTTTGATTGATTGCAAAAGGCCGTCTGAAATGACGAATTTATCCAAAGGTTTGCTGGCTGCGATAGCGTCCAATTTGTTGTTTTCCATGCTGTTTCTGTATGGTATGTGGATGCGGCCGATGACGGGGACGGAGGTGTTTGCCTGGCGCATGGTCGCCATGCTGTCGGCTTTGTGCGTGCTGATGACGATGGTCAACGGTTGGCAGGCGGCAACGCGTTTTGCTTATGGCGTCGGCCGGGATTGGAAACGATGGCTGCTGATTGTATTGCCGACGCCGATATTTGCCAGCCAGTTGTGGCTGTTTGTCTGGGGGCCGGTCAACGGGGAAGGTGTAAACATCGCCATGGGTTATTTCCTGTTTCCTTTGGCGATGATGCTGGGTGGACGGATTTGGTTTAAAGAGCGTTTAAACCGATTGCAGACGGTTGCCGTTGCGTTGGCGTGTGCAGGCGTGGCATGTGAATTGGTGCGGTCGGGCGCGTTTTCGTGGACGACTGTATGGGTGTTTGGTACTTATCCGTTTTATTATCTGCTGCGCCGCAAGCTGGGCGTGCCTTCCTTAATCGGGCTGACCTTTGATTTGATGATGATTACGCCGTTTGCGTTGGCGTATATTGTGCTGGCAACGGATACACCCGCGATGATTGCGGCCAAACCAATTTTAATTTTCTTTATTGTGCTGCTGGGCTTCAATAGCGCAATATCCATGCATTTGAATTTGAAGGCGAATCAGTTGTTGCCGGTTGCAGTGTTCGGTATGTTGAGCTATTTGGAACCTGTATTGCTCTTTATCGTGTCGATTGTGTGGCTGGGCGAGCCGGTAGAAAAAAGCGCATTGATCGGCTATGGCCTGATTTGGTCGGGATTGTGCGTGATGATTGTCAATGGCTTGTTGGGAATGAAGAAAGAAAAGAAATTGGCTAAAGCTTGATGATAGATTAAGGCCGTCTGAAAAAAGGGTTGCCCAATATTTTCAGACGGCCTTTGATATTGAAAGGGACGTATCGGATGCGTCCCTTTTGTTTTACCAGCTTTGGGCGATACGGTCGGCTTCTTGCAGGCGTTCGACTGTGCCGACGTCCAACCAAAGGCCGTTATGGTGTTCGCCACTGATTTGGTTTTGGCTCATGGCCTGACGCAATAGAGGGGCAAGTTTGGCAGCCTGATGCGCCGGGGTATCTTTGAAAAGTGCGGGATGATAAACGCCCACGCCGCTGAAAGTCAGGGCTTGGCCGTCTGCAGATGAGGCGGATACCAGGCCGTCTGAAAGCAGGCCGAAGTCGCCTTCGGGATGGTGTGGTGGATTGTCCACCAGCCATAAATGGGCGAGAAGGTTGTGTTCCTGCATACGCTGGGCAGCCAGTCGTGCAGCTTGGAAATCAATGTCAGTCAACACATCGCCATTGACGACCAAAAACGGCTCGTCGCCCAAAAGAGGCAGGGCGGTGGCAATGCCACCGGCGGTTTCCAGGCCTCCGGCGAGTTCTGGAGAATAGGCAATGCGCACGCCGTAGTCCGAACCGTCTTTCAAGGTATCTTCGATTTGTTGGCCAAGCCAGGCATGGTTGATGACGATTTCAGTGAAACCGGCTTGTTGCAGGCGGCGCAAGTGCCAGCCGATAAGCGGCGTGCCTGCCACTTCGAGTAAGGGTTTGGGCGTGTGGTCGGTCAGCGGGCGCATGCGTTCGCCGCGACCGGCGGCCAATATCATTGCTTTCATGGGTGTGCCTATAATGTGTGAAACAGAAAAAGTCTCAGGCAGTCTGAAAAATGAAACCGATGTTTCAGACGGCCTGAGACCCTTATTTATGCCAAAGATTTGAATTGCCTACGGAAATACAGCAATGCTGGCGCTTGCGTGTCGGTATTGCGGATTTCGTTGAGCTGAACAAAAAAGACGTAATGCGTGCCGATTTCGCGTTGATCGACAATGCTGCCATGCATGTGTGCCAGCGCGCCTTCGACTTCGAGCTGTCCGGTTTGTCCCCTATGCCAAATATGGTATTCGAAGCGTTCTTCGGGCGAGAGGTTGGTCAGTCCGGCAAAGTGTTCGGCAACATCCTGCTGGCTGTCGTTGAGCGTGTTGATACACAAATCGCGGTTGCCCTGCAGGATGGGGATGATGGCGGATTGGCGGTTGATGCACAGCATGACTGTCGGCGGCTCATCGGTAACGGCAGTGACGGCAGTCATGGTAATGCCATAGCGCCCTGCTTCACCGTCTGTCGTGATAACGTGCACGCCAGCGGCACAGGAGGCCATGGCATCTCGGAAGGATCTCTTGAGTGTGTGTGTTGAATCTGTCATCCGGCTCGCTTTATTTTAATGCCTGTTCGATTTTTGCCAGCTCTGCCAAGAGTTCTTTGAGTTGTGCCATTTTTTCTTTGGTAAGGACTTTTTCAATTGCGTCATAGCGCTCGTCAACCAATGCGCCAGTGGACTCATAGAGTTTCTCGCCTTCGGGCGTCAGTTTCAAGTAAACACGGCGTTGGTCGTTGGAAGGCTTCAGGCGCACGGCCAAACCTGCTTTTTCCAAGCGGGTCAGAATGCCGGTCAGGCTGGGACGGAGGATGCAGGCCTGATTGGCCAAATCTTGAAAGTCGAGTGTGCCGTTTTCCGCTAAGAGCCGGATGATACGCCATTGCTGGTCAGTAATATTGGCTTGGTTCAGAATAGGGCGGAATTGGGTCATCAATGCTTCCCGTGCCTGAATCAGACCGATATTGATAGATGCATGTTTAGATTGGTTGGGCATTACTAAGTCTCCGGTGTTATCAAAAATCAAACCGTTGAAGCGTGAGGTAGATTGATAAAGGCGAATATTGCTGTTTTAAGGCTGCCGTCGGCAGCCGGGTCATGGGAACAAAAGCATCACTGCCACAATATTAGATGAAGATCTCTAACAGTTTGTTTTGATAATAATGTTTCCAATTGTTCTTATGGTTATATCTTAGTCTATTTTCTTTATAATCTCAACAAAATCATATGTTATTGGGAAAGAGATAGTTTATTTATTTATGAAATGGAATTGGTTGAATATATTCAGGTGAAATTATTCTTTAGATTCTCTATTTTTAGTGGATTTTCAATGAATTTAGCTGAAGATATTTGCCAAGTAAATTCTGATTTTTAAGCCGATATAACTGGAAAGTCCGGATGTGTGATGAATCATTTTGCCATCTTTTAATATGATAATGGTCGGAGTGACGGCTATGTTCCATTTTTGAGCCATCAGGCCGTCTGAATCATTGAAATTTGGAAAGGATAGGTTGTTTTGTTGCATATGGTGGGCAATGTCTGCGTTGCTTCCGGAGCGCAAGGCTACGCCCAGTGTTGGGATATTGTCTTGGTGCAGCTTTTCTATGGTTGATGATGTGTATGAACAAATACGACACCAGCTACCCCAAAAATAAACGACGGCAACCCGATTTTGACTGAAGGATTGAAGGGAAGTGGTTTGCCCATCGGTTAAAGTGATGGTTTGTGCTGCCGACTGCAAGGGTTGGTCAGGCTTGCGCACCCAGTCGACAATCAGGGATAAGAAGATGAAGATAATCACAGCCTGAAGCAATGATTTGGCGTAGTGGAGTAGGGTTTTCATCATATATTGCGGGGATATTGGATTATTGTTTTATAAATGAAAAAAGCCTTGCAGAGCAAGGCTTTTTGATTCGATTCTGAAAACGTATTAACGTTTGGAGAATTGTTTTGCGCGACGTGCTTTGCGCAAACCTGGTTTTTTACGTTCAACTTCACGAGCATCGCGAGTAACGAAGCCTGCTTGAGACAGGGCTGGTTTCAGGGCTGCGTCGAAGTCAATCAGGGCGCGGGTGATGCCGTGACGGATAGCGCCGGATTGACCGGTTTCGCCGCCACCGGTTACGTTAACTTTGATGTCGAAAGATTCGGCATTTTCAGTCAGAATCAGAGGTTGACGTACAACCATGCGGCTGGTTTCACGTGCGAAGAATTCGTCAACGGGACGGCCGTTTACGATGATTTGGCCGGTACCTTTAGTCAAGAATACACGAGCCACTGAACTTTTGCGGCGGCCTGTGCCGTAGTAGTATTTACCGTTCATGTCGTGTCCTTATTATTTCAGTTCCAAAACTTTAGGTTGTTGTGCAGCGTGGCCATGTTCGGCGCCGGCGTACACTTTCAGTTTTTTGATCATAGCGTAGCCCAGAGGACCTTTAGGCAGCATGCCTTTTACGGCTTGTTCCAAAGCGCGGCCTGGGAATTGCTCTTGCATTTCGCGGAAAGTACGCTCGTAGATGCCGCCTGGGAAACCAGAGTGACGGAAGTATTTTTTGTCTTCGAATTTAGCACCGGTCACGCGCAGTTTGTCTGCGTTGATGACGATGATGTAGTCGCCAGTATCAACGTGAGGGGTGTATTCGGGTTTGTGTTTGCCGCGCAGACGGTGTGCGACTTCGGCTGCGACACGACCCAGAACTTTGTCTTCTGCGTCAATGACGAACCATTCGCGCTTCACCTCATGGGGTTTTGCAGAGAAGGTTTTCATGGTTGGAATCCAGATATATATAGAAAGTTATGGATTTTAAAGAGGAGATTGGCTTTTGTCAATCTTAATTGAGTGTGTTTGATGCATGAATATGCGGTTTTTTCAGACGGCCGGAAATCTTTACGAAAGTCTTTACTTACGAAAGGGAAAAGCCACACCTGTCGGTATGGCTTTTTTTAGGGAATCCCCACGAGTGCCGTTTAGGCTGAATCCGCTTGAACCTTGCTGACAAGGCGGTCACCTCGGGTAGTTTCGGGTGCGTCCGGCAAACGGACGCTCGCGCCCACTACAGCTCCCGGCAACCTAAAGCGAACGTATTGGTTCAAAGGAATATATGCCTTCGCGAACACCGCAGGGAAAAGGGGGAAATCAGTTTTGTTCCAAGCGCGCCAGTGCTTTTTGGCACGCGTTGTTCATGTCGGTTATTTTACGCTCAAATTCACCGATTGCCAAATCGTCGTTGAGGGTGGTTTTTAAGAGGTCGTGTACGACGTTGAGGGCTGCCATGACGACGATTTTGTCCGTGCCGACGATGCGGCCGCTTTCTTTAATCGCGTCGCTTTTTTTGTTGAGCATTTCAACGGCTTGCAGCAGGGTAGCTTTTTCTTCACTCGGCGTGTTGATGGTGAAGTTGACATTCATGATGTCGAGATTGACTTGTTCGATACTCACGGGGCGTCCTTTTATTGTTGTGTTTCTTGGGGCAGTCGGGCAATGAGGCTGCGGATTTGGTCTGCGCTTTGGGCCAGTGCGTTGCGGTAGTTTTCTTTTTCGACGGTCAGGCTGTCAATTTTGCTTTGCAGGTCTTCTTTGAGTTTGCCGACTTGAACCAGCAAGGCTTCGCTGAGTTCGTCAATGGCCGCGTCGTGTTGGCGTTTTTGTTGCTCTTGCTCGAGTTTGAGTCTGTCGATTTCTTCGTTGAGACGGCGGTTTTCTGAAACCAGCGTTTCAAATTTTTGGACAAGTTGGTAAACGTTGATTTCCAGATTGTTCAGTGATTGGTTCATGTGTTTCCCTTCAGACGGCCTTATGGCCGCCATATTGTGCGTCAGGCCGTCTGAATGGCAGACGGCGCGACCGTTTATTCGAAGCGCGCGCTTCGTTCCATCAGTCGTTCAACGACTTGCTGCGGGGTCATTTCTTTGCGGATGAGTTGCAGCAGGGTTTGAGTGATGGGCATATCGATTTGGTATTTGGCGGCGGTGTTGAAGACTTCTTCAATGGTGCTGACGCCTTCGGAAACGTGGCCGATTTCGACAAGCACTTGATGCAACTCTTTGCCTTCTGCGAGGCCGAGGCCGACGCGGCGGTTGCGCGAGAGTGCGCCGGTACAGGTCAGGATAAGGTCGCCGATGCCTGCCAAACCCATCATGGTTTTGGGTTGTGCGCCCATGGCGATGGCAAGGCGGGTGATTTCGGCAAGGCCGCGTGTTACTAAGGCTGCGCGTGCGTTGAGGCCGTATTCGAGGCCGTCTGAAAGGCCGGTGGCAATCGCCATAACGTTTTTAACGGCACCGCCCACGGCAACGCCGATGACGTCGGTGCTGCCGTACAGGCGCATTACGTTGGTGTTCAGTTGGGCGGTGGTTTCTTCCACCCATTCTTTGTTTTCGGAGGCAAGTACGACGGCGCAAGGCAGTTGGGCGGCCAGTTCTTGGGCAAAGCTCGGACCTGAGAGAACGCCGATTTTTTTATTGTTTGGCAGGACTTCTTTCAGTACTTGGAAAGTCAGAAGGCCGGTATCTTGTTCAAAACCTTTGCAGGCTGCGAGAACGGGAATGTCGGCGGCGTTATGTTGTTTGAGCAGCTCGGCGCTGCTTCTGAGGCCGGCTACGGAGGTAACGATCAGGGCAAGTTGGCTGTCTTTCAGCGCTTCACCCAAATCGGCATAAACGGTCAGGGACTCAGGGAAAGGGAAGCCGGGCAGGCCGCGTTTGTTTTCGCGATCTGCTTGCAGGGTGCGGATTTGGTCGGGATTGCGTGTCCAAAGGGCGACTTCATTGTTGTGGTGCGCAAAGTGCAACGCGAGAGCTGTACCCCACGAACCTGCGCCGATGACGGTAATTTTCATGTTTCTCTTCCATATGGGAACGGGGCTTACTTTAAAACAAACGGCTTTGGGGTGCAAGGGCGGCGTTTGTGAAAAATTTTTTGTGCCGTTTAAAAAGCCTTAGGCCGTCTGAAAGTTCAGACGGCCTGCTTCGGTTTATGATTTATTGTTACCGGAATGGTAGGCATCGTAGGCGTAGTAGTCGTAGCTGTTGTTGGCTTCGCGCTTCATGCCGTTGAGGACGACACCTTTGATGTTAATGTGGTTTTGTTTGAGTCGTTCGACGCTGGCCTCAAGCTCTCGTGCACGCGTGTGCGCATAACGGCTGATCATCAGGACGGTGCCGGCATGTTGGCCGATGATGACGGCGTCGGTCACGGCCAATACGGGCGGCGTGTCCAAAATGACGTAATCGTAGCGTTGGCGCGCGTGGGCGAGCAACTCGTTGAAACGGTTGTCCATCAAAAGCTCGGACGGATTGCTAGGATAGCTGCCGCTGCTGATGAGGTGGAGGTTTTCAATGCTGGTCTCTTGTACGGCTTTGGCCGGAGCAGCTTTGCCGTTGAGGATGTCAGACAAGCCGAACTCGGGGGTAAGGCCGAAGAGTCGGTCGAGGTAGCCTTTGCGCATATCAGTATCGATAAGCAGAACACGTTTGCCTGACTGCGCCATTACGGTGGCGAGGTTGGCGGAGATAAAGGATTTACCTGCTTCAGGCGCGGCACCGGTAATCATGAGGACGTTGTTAGGCGCGTCCAGCATGGAAAAGTAGATATTGGTGCGCAGGGCGCGGATGGCTTCGACGGCAGTGTCGGCGCGGTCTTCGCTGGCCAGCAGATAGTTGGAACGGCCGCCGGTTTTCTTGAATTTGCTTTTAAAGAAGTCGCGTTTTTGCTGGGTTTTGGAGTGCGGAACAAGTGCGACGACTTCCAAATTGAGGTTTTCGATTTCTTCGGATGAAGTAATGCCGTTTTTCATGCGGTTGCGAATCATCAGCCACAAAGCGGTCAATGAGCCTGCGGCAAGTGCGCTCAGGAGCGTGATGACGGCTTTGCGCGGGGCAACGGGGTATTCAGGGACATAGGCATAATCAACGATGCGGACATTACCTTGCGCACTGGCTTTCATGATGTTGAGTTCTTGTTGTTTACTCAACAGTTGGACGTAGGTTGCTTGGTTGGTTTCTACGTCGCGGGTCAGGCGGATAACTTCTTGTTGGGTGTTCGGCAACTCGGCAATTTGTTGGTTGATTTTGTTTTTAGCGCGCTCGAGGACGGCAAGTTTGTCCAATACGGCTTTATAGGAAGGGTGTTCCGGTGTGTACAGCTCGGCCAAACCTGCTTCTTCGGTTTTGAGCAGGGTAATTTGGGTTTCGATGCCGGTCAGGCTTTCCAATGCGCCTTTGGACTCGAGCGGAATGTCGAGGGAGCCTGATTGTTGGCGGTAGGCATTGAGTTTGTTTTCAGCGTCTTGCAAGGTTTCTTTCAAGCGTGGCAATTCTTCGCTGATGAAAGCCAATCCGCTGGATGCAACTTGGACGTCGCGTTCGCGATTTTGCGCAACGTAGTTGTCGGCAATGCTGTTGAGGATGACGCTGGTACGTTTAGGGTCGGTGCCGGTAAAGGTAAGGTTGATGATGGGGCTGGTTTTACCTTTGCTGATAACAGCCAGTTTGTTTTGGATGTTTTCGATGGCGCTGATACGGGAGAACTTGGTCAATGCAAATTCTTGACCCGGATTAGCCAGGATTTGATCGATTTTGAGGGTGGTGTGATTGTTGATTTTCAGAGGTACTCCAACCTTGCCTTCGACAACGCGTTTGTCAGGCAGGGTAAGAGTATAGGCTTTGTTGCTCTTGGCGGTCAGCGTGAAGGTTTTATTGAACCATTCGTCTTGTACGGTAAAGCTGCCGACGGTCAATTTAGGATCGGGGTCTCCATTGATGTTGTGCATCAGGCTGCCGATAACGGGTGTGTATTTGGCTTTGACTTCTTGGTCAAGCTGAAGGTCGTCAACGGTTTTACCCAGCACCAGGCGTGATTGAACCAACTCGACTTCTGCTTCAGACGGCGTGGTTTGGTTGTTGAAGATGCTGTTGATTTCGGTCAGGATTTGGTTTTGTCGCGTTTCAATTTCCAGCATGGCGTCGGCACGGTATTGCGGAGTGGATGCCAAGCTGAAAGCTGCGCCAAGAATGCCGCCTGCAAGCAGGGCGGCGAGGATTTTGTATTTATTTGTCCAAATTACGCGCAGCTGTTGGCCGAAGTCGATGTCGTCGTTGTCTGCGCTGTAAGGTGTGTAGGTCGTTTTTTTCATTGCTTGCTTTCTTGTTCATGCCGGTTTTATACCGGTTGAGTTTTTCCGTTTAGTTTGGTTTTCCAAGTGTCTGCGGCAGCATTGAGCTGTTCAAAAACGGCTTCAAACATTTCACTGCTTTGTTTGTATGGGTCAGGTACGGTTTTTTTAGGCAACCATTGGGCAAACAGCATGGTTTTGCTGCGTGCAGGCGGATAGATGTCGGCCACCATGTCGATTTGACAGGGCTCCATGACGAGAATCAAATCGGCCTGTTCGCACATTTGGGCAGTCAGTTGGCGTGCCGTATGGCCTGCAACGATAACGCCGTGTTTGAGCGCGGTTTTGATGGCTTGGAAATCGGCATCCTTACCTGCCAGTGCTTTTATGCCGGCGCTGCTGATGCGGTGGCCGGGTAGTTTTTTCTGCATGATCCGCTCTGCTGTGGGTGAGCGGCAGATGTTGCCTAGGCAGACGATGAGTATGTTGTGGTACATGATATTGTTTTCGGTTTATGGTCTGAAAAAAAGCGTGAGTCAGACTATAAGATACTGCTTTTCCGTTTGTGCGGTGTGTACGGCTTTTATATGCCGTTTATGTAATTTGGTCGGATTGTGCGTGATTTTGTATCCTGCTGTCAAACAAGGGTCTGACGCAGGAACCACTGTTTATTTAAACGTATTGTCGAGGGTATTGACGTTGCTGATGGAATTGGTAATTTGTGACATTACGCGGTTCCAACGGGTAACCGGGGCGGCGGTAACGTAAACGGTGTCTTCGGAGCGCAGTTTGAATTCGCTGCCCAGCGCGTAAGAAGTCGCATCTTTCAGGTTGAGCTGATAGATGTGGATAGGTTTGGCCGCATCTTCAGGTGCGCGACGGATCACGAATACGCCGGTTGCGTCAGCATAGTTTTGGTTCATACCGCCGACTTCGCCGAGCGCTTGGGTCAGGTTGAGGCCGTGATTGCCGATTGGCAGGGTGGCTTGTTTGCCGACTTCACCCATGATGTAGATTTTGTTGTTGTTGCTGTTAGGAACGTAAACGATGTCGCCATGGCTGAGGAGATGGTTTTGAGACATATCGCCGTATTGCAGCATGTCTTGCAGGGAGATGGTGCGGTCGACGCCGTTGTGCGTCCATTTGATGTGTTGGGTGTCGGCACTTTGGGTGACGCCGCCAGCCTGGTTGATGGCGTCCAAAATGGTCATCGGGATATTGGTAATCGGCAGCTGACCTGCTTGGTTGATGGCACCGGATACAGAAATACGTTGCGAACGGAATTCGGTAACGTTGATGGCTACTTGAGGGTTTTTGATGTAGCGTTTCAGAAGGCTGGTCAGGGTGTTTTGCAATTCGTCCAAAGTTTTGCCTTTGGCTTGAATTTTGCCTGCCAACGGGTAAGTAATGTAACCGCCCTCATCTACCCAGGCACCGCGGCTGACTTGGTTGGTTTGCGGGTTGCTTTGCTGGATAGGGGAGTTGAGGTCGGAGTGCGCCCAAACCATGATATTGAGGACGTCGCCGCTGCCGATGCGGTAGCGGTAAGCGCTTTTGCTTTGCTCCAAGCCTTGGTTGGCTTGGGAAAGTACGGGTGGCGTACGCATTTTCTCAATCAGGTTGGGCGTAATGGGGTAAACGGCAACGCGGCTGTCAAGGTTGGTATCGGCTGCGGTGTCGGTATCGGTGTAAACAATGGTTTTGGTTCTGGTTTTGATGGTTGAACCGGGAATGACAGTCGTGCTGTTGCAGGCAGTCAGTGCGAATAGAGTAAGCAGGGAGAGCGTTTTTTTCATGTAGTAGTCCTTGCGGGATGGTGTCCGGGCCGTCTGAAAATGTTCAGACGGCCTTGTTGTTTTGTTGCCAAACCAAGTCGCAGATACCGTCTTTGGGTACGAAGCCTGTCGGTGCGCGCAACAAAAGCTGGCGCAGGCTGTTTTGGTCGCTTTGGAGACAAGCGGTTTGGAGTTCCGACAGTATGTCAGATAATTGCGTCCATGGAAGCATTACTTCACTGGCGGTCATAATACGGGGATGAGTGGTTTTTTGTACCTCGTCGCCGATGAGCAGTTCTTCATAAAGTTTCTCGCCCGGGCGCAGGCCGGTAATCTTGATTTCGATGTCGCCGTGAGGGTGTTGCTCGTCTTTGACTTTGAGGCCGCTGAGGACAATCATTTGACGGGCAAGGTCGATGATTTTGACGGATTCGCCCATGTCGAGGACGAATACGTCGCCGCCTTTACCCATTGCCCCAGCTTGGATAACCAGTTGCGCTGCTTCGGGAATGGTCATGAAGTAGCGAGTAATGTCTTGGTGGGTCAGGGTAATCGGGCCGCCTTCGGCAATTTGTTTTTCAAATACGGGGACAACGGAGCCGGACGAACCCAATACATTGCCGAAACGCACCATGCAGAAGCGTGTTTTTTGTTCCGGCTCGGCAGCAAGCGCTTGTAGGCAGAGTTCGGCCATGCGTTTGCTGGCGCCCATGGTGTTGGTCGGACGGACGGCTTTGTCGGTGGAAATCAAAACAAAGGTGGAAACGCCTGCATCTACGGCAGCCTGCGCACAGCAGAGTGTGCCGAACACGTTGTTTTGAATGCCTTCGATGGTGTTGAACTCGACCATAGGGACGTGTTTGTAGGCTGCGGCATGATAAACGGTGTCGACGTGATAGGCCTTCATGATGCTGCTAAGGCGTTCTTTGTTTTGAACCGAGCCCAAAAGCGGTACGACTTCGACTTGGCTGCCTTGCGCAGCTTGGGTTTCGCGCAATTCTTTGTCTATGCTGTACAGGGCGAATTCGGACAATTCAAACAACAGCAGTTTGGTCGGACGGCAGTTGAGAATCTGACGGCAAAGTTCGGAGCCGATAGAGCCGCCTGCGCCGGTCACCATCACGACTTTGTCGCTGATGTCGGCGCTCATCAATTCAGGGCGTGGTGCCACAGGGGCGCGGCCGAGCAAATCGACCACAGAGATTTTTTTCAATGAGCTGACGTTGATTTTGCCGTCAACCAAATCTTTCATACCCGGAATGGTCAGGACTTCGCATTTGTACGCTTCGAGGCGGCGGATGATGTCTTTGCGTTCTTCCGGCGTAGAACTTGGAATCGCCAGCAGGATTTTTCGGACGCCGTAGCGGCTGATCAGCATTGGGATTTCATTGGGATTGTAGACGGCAAGGTCATAGATGACGGTACGTTGGATTTTCGGGTTGTCATCGACAAAGGCAATGGCCGAATATTCGTTAACCTGTTTGATGGCTTCCAACAACTGGCGGCCGGATTGGCCTGCACCGTAGATGATGACGGGGGTCATTTGTTTGCGGTGATGATCGGTCAGAATCGCACGCAGGATCATACGCGAGCTGGTCACGCCGACCACCAAGACCAAGAAATAGACGATGGGCAGGGCAAGGTGTAGTTTTTGTTCAAAAATCAGGGTGGTCAGGCAGAACAAGACCGCTGAAATGATGCTGCCGAATGCGGCGGCGGTCAGGACGCGGATGCTGACAAAGCGCGTGACGGCGCGATAGAGGCCGATACGGATGAAAAGGATGATGGTCAGCACAGCGGTGCTGCCGAAAGCCAGCCAGTTGGCGATACTCAACCATTCGTCGGAATATTGCACTTTGAGGCTTTGGGCAAACCAAAACGCCACGAATATCATCAAGATATCGTGGATGACGAAGAAGGTTTTTTTAAGGTTGCGCGGCAGAGCCAGCAGGGTTTCCAAGTTCATTTTATATTTCTTGTGTCTGAGTGTTGTAATGTGGCTTGGTACGGATTGTTTGAAGCAGGCTGTTTTATTTTTTCAGACGGCCTGAAGTTGCAGGCCGTCTGAAAATGATTATGCCGTGGCTTCAGTCAATACGGCTTCGATGCTTTCTTTGCAGAACGCAATTTCTTCATCGGTCAGTGTTGGGTGCACCAAGAACATCAGGCTGGTGTCGCCCAACTCGACAGCGTTTTTCAAACGCTCTTTCGGACGCCAAGGCGTGTTGTCGAAGGCTTTTTCCAAATACACTTCGGAGCAGCTGCCTTGATAGCAGGGGACTTTGCGCGCGTTCAGTTCGCTGACGATGCGGTCGCGCGTCCAGCCGTCTTTCAGGTGTTTGGGTTTGACGAAAACATAGAACTTGTATTGCGCGTGTTCGATGTAGTCGGCCACTTCGACCAAACGGATGCTGGCGAATTTGCCCAAGCTTTCAGCCAGTTTGGCGGCGTTTTCTTGGCGGCGCGCCGTCCATTTGGGCATGCGTTTGAGCTGGATGCGGCCGATGACCGCCTGCATTTCCAACATGCGCCAGTTGGTACCGAAGCTTTCGTGCAGCCAGCGGAAACCTGGTGCGTGTTCGCGGTTGTACACGGCGTCATAGCTTTTGCCGTGGTCTTTGTACGACCACATTTTGCTCCACAGCTCTTTGTCGTTGGTGGTTACCATGCCGCCTTCGCCGCCGGTGGTCATAATTTTGTCTTGGCAGAACGACCAAGCGCCGACGTGGCCGATAGATCCGACGGATTTGCCTTTGTATTTTGCACCGTGCGCTTGGGCGCAGTCTTCGATAACCCACAAGTTATGTTCTTTTGCCAAAGCCATGATGTCGTCCATTTCGGCAGGCATACCGGCAAGGTGAACCACGATGATGGCTTTGGTGTTTGGCGTCAAAGCGGCTTTGATGGTTTCGGTGCTGATGTTTTGGCTGTTCAAATCGACATCGGCGAACACAGGGTTTGCGCCGGCGGTCACGATGCAGGATGCGGAAGCCAAGAAAGTGCGCGAAGTGACAATCACATCATCGCCTTGGCCGATACCCATTGCTTTGAGGGCTACGTCCAAAGCCAACGTACCGTTGGAAAGGGCGACGGCGTATTGCGTGCCGACAAAGGCGGCAAATTCTTTTTCAAATTCGCGACATTCCGTACCTGTCCAGTAGTTGACTTTGTTGGACAGCAGGACTTTGGAAACGGCATCGGCTTCTTCTTGAGTAAAGCTTGGCCATGGGGAGAGTGATGTATTAAGCATTTGTTTTTCCTGCGAAAAGACTGGTTGAGCCTTTGGGGGCGATTTCTTCCAGCAGTTGGCGATTGATCAGGGTGTATTTCTGACCGTTGATTTCGACGTATGCGCCGTCGTAAGGAGGGAACCAGAAGGCGCGGATTTTCTTCTCGATATTGTCGCCGTCGCGGATTTGCTTCATGGCTTCCATCTCGTCACGGCTGACGTAGCGGCCACCGATGTTTGGCGTGGTTGGCAATTTGGTTTTCGACTCGATGGCGCGGGTGATGATGCGTCGTGCGAAATCTTCCAATGCCTGCATGGTTTTGCGTTCGAGCGATTGGGCGGTTTCTGTTTCGGCGTCGATAGGGAAACGGTCCACTTCGATAATTTCACCGGTATCGATGGAAGCGTCGACGTAGTGGGCAGTATTGCCCCATTCGTTCAGCTCGTCCATGATGGCCAGGTTGTAGCCGCCCGTGCCTTTGTATTCGGGCAACAGCGCAGGGTGGAAGTTGATCGTGCCTAAAGTCGGAATGCTCAGGAATTCATCACGCAGCTTACGCCAGTAAAGGACGGACAAGCCCAAATCGTATTTCAGACGGCCTTCTCGCATTGCTTCCAAAGCCGTATCGAAGGTGTATAGGGGTAAGCCCAATTCCTGTGCGGCGGCCGTGGTCGGCGAGCCTTGCAGATGGCTGTCGGTCAAGACACCGACGATTTCGATATGATCTTGTTTGGTCAAAAAACGAAGCAGGTTGGCGGAAACCTGTTTGCGACCCATAAATAAGATTTTCATGGAGAAATGTCCCTTATGCATTTGCTTTTTCGGTGGCGGAAGTTGTCAGTGTAGTCAGTTCTTCCAGGGTGTTTATCCAAAGGGTGGGCTGGTATTCACGACCGTATTGCTCGGGCTCGGCTTGATGAATATTGTGCGGCTTAGGCATGATGCCTATGGAGAGCCAACCCAGTTTGTTGGGTGCGACAAAATCTTTTTTGATGTTGTCGCCGATGTAGATGAAACGTTTTGCAGCCGGATATTTGTTTTGCAGGAAGACAAAACGCTTATCGTCGGGTTTTTCCGATTGCATGGCTTCCGAAATCAAAATGTCGTCAAACAAATCGGTCAAACCCAAGGCCTGTATTTTCAAACGCTGTGTCAGACTGCGGCCGTCTGTAATCAGGGCGCATGCGGCAAAAGGGCGCATCAGCTTCCGTAAAAAAGACGGTTCGACATAAGGTCGGATAACAGGCCTATGTAGTCGATATTGCCACAAAAGTGATTGTTTCTCTAGTTCGTTTAATTTGCAATGATGACACAAATTGTCGAGCCAGTCTTTACTTTTATTGTCTGCAATTTCATTTAGTACGTCGGCATCGTGTTGTGGGTAAAGCGACGTAATTGTCCCTACAACTGCCTGTATTCCGGAGCATTTGTAGTCGTACTCAGAGTAAAGCGTATCGTCAAGATCGAAGACGATGACGGATTCTTCCGGCTTAATCATGTTCTCTTACCAAAACCTTAGCATCGTAACGAAGCATGATTAAATTGTTTTCCCAGTCGTCGGAGAAAGGGATGTCTTGGCCGCCGATGTATTCTTGAATCAGCCAGCCCGGATAGTTGCCGCCTGCTGCGTAAGTCAGTGGGAAACCGCCGCCGAAACGCGGGTTGATTTCCACGCCGTAGGTCGTACTGTCGGTTTTGCTGACGAAGAATTGCGCGGTAATGCAGCCGCGTGCGCCTTCCAATACGGCCATTTTTTCAACCAGCTCTTTATACAGGGCATTGCGTCGGGTTGCGCCTTTGCTGACTTCGCCGGTGCGCACTTCTAAACGCTCGCGAGGAATGGCGCATTTCAGACGGCCTTGACGGTCGTAATACATATCGACGGTAAATTCGGAGAAAGTATTCTCGATATCGATGTATTGGGCGAACATCATTTTCGGGTCTTCGGTAATGTCGACAGTCAAATCAGCCGGTGTGTTGATTTTTTTCGCACCGATGGCGCGGCTGCCGTCATAAGGCTTGGCAAAACATGGGAAAACCAGGCGGTCCCGTTCGTAAATTTCAGGTGAACGGATGCCGTATTGTGCAAACAGGCCTGCGGTCAGGCGCTTGTCGCGGCATAGGGTAATCAGTTTTGTATCCGAAATGACAATATGTATTCCTTCTGCTTCAAAACGGTCACGTGCTTCGGCCAGTTTGAGCAGCTCGGTATCGATGGTTGGCACAATCAGACCGATGTCGTGTTGTTGGGCAAGCTCGAAAATGCTGTCAATGTATTCGGCTGCATCGATGCGCGGCACGCTGAAAGCGCGGTCGGCAACATGGCAGGCAGAAGACATGTCGGGGTTGAGGTCGGTGGCAAAAACGGCAATGCCGTCTGAAAAACGTGCGGCTTCGGTTTGGAAGTCCTGCACCAATTCGACACGGCGACCTGCCGACAGAATCAGTATGTTATTTTTTTTCATCAGTTTTATTACCCGTGAAATAAGGCATGGTGGCTTCTCCTTCGGCTGAGATGCCTTCTTTGACGAAGACTTTTTTAACCGTCAGGAACAAAATTTTGATATCCAGCCAAAAGCTGAAGTTGTCGATGTACCAAACATCGTGGGCGAACTTTTCGTCCCATGAAATGGCGTTGCGGCCATTGACTTGCGCCCAACCGGTCACGCCCGGTTTCATTTCGTGGCGGCGGTTTTGGAAGTCGTTGTACAACGGCAGGTAGTGCATCAGCAGCGGACGAGGGCCAACCAGACTCATCTCGCCTTTTAAGACATTCCATAATTCAGGAAGTTCGTCCAAACTGGTGGCACGTAATTTTTTGCCGAAATCGGTCAGGCGTTCGCTGTCCGGTAGCGGGTTGCCGTCTTTATCGATTGCATCGCGCATGGAGCGGAATTTAATCATTTTAAACGGCTTGCCATCCTTGCCCGGCCGCTCTTGGATGAAGAACACGGGCGAGCCTAAGTTTTTGCGGATGAGGTACACCAAAATCAAAAACACAGGCGACAGGATAATCAGTCCTGAAGCGGAGGCAACAATGTCAAACAGGCGTTTGAAAAATTTATTCATGAGCTAATCTTTCAATCAGGTTGACGATTTTTTGATAGGCAACGTCGCGCTTGAAGCGGCGGACGATTTCTTCGGACTGAACAGGATCGTCTTTGCGCTTCAAAATATCTTTGGCGGCTTGAACGAAGCTGTCCACATCGCCGGAACGGTAGTTCGCATGCGGCAGCAGGGTCAGGACTTCGGCAACTTCGTCGTTGACCTGGCTGTTCAGAATCGGTTTTTGCAAAGCCATATAGTCGGACAGTTTGTTGGTAATCGACTGCATGGCGTAAGAGTGGATGGCGTTGACGGAGATGTCGCAACCCTTGGCGACCGACATCATTTCGGCGTAAGGAATGTAGCCGTAAAACTTGATGCCGTCGCAGGCGTATTGTTTGAGCCTGTCCAAATCGGGGCCGCCGCCCATGATGTGCAATTCGACGTTTTCGCCGGCATCCAACAGCCTGCGAACGCCTTTGCACACAGTTTCCACGTCATAGCTGTAACTGAGTGTGCCCAAGTAGAAAAAGCGGGTTTTGTCGTCGCCAAAATCTTTGGCAGGCGCGGCATCGAGTTTGGGAAAATCCGCGCCGATATAGACGACTTCGCCGGGTACGTTCGGATTGGCTTCTTTGGCGCGGTCGAGATAAGTCTGCGATACGGCAACCAGCGCGTCGGCGTAGCGGTAGGCTTGGTTGGCGCGTGAAGCAAAGGGTAGCAGGTTGTGCGGTACTTTTTTCAAAAACGGTACGACCGAGGAGAAAGACTCCGGCCATACGTCCTGCACATCGACAATCAGTTTGTAGCCTAAACGCGCTTTGTGTTTGCCCAACAGCAGGTTGGTGGCAATCAGCGGATAGGCGGAAAAGACGACATCTTGTTCGCCCGGACGGCAGTTTTCCAACCATTTTTCAAAATGTTTGACGAAGCGGTGATGGCTGGTCACGCGTCCTAAAGACACGTTTTTGCTGTATCCGCTTTCTTCCAACAGCATGACTTTCAGACGGCCTTGTGAGGCGGCCTCGGCATCTTCAGGCCGTCTGAAAGATTTGTCGTAGTGCTTGAAGTTGCTGGTAATCAGCAACACATCATGCGACTGCGACAACAGCTCGGCAAGATACCAGAAGCGGTTGAAATGCGGCTCGGAAGGCAGCGAGCAATAAGGGGCGACGATGGTAATGTTCATGTTTCAGACGGCCTTACATTTCGTACGCAGCCATGGTGGTGCGGTATATTTCGTCGTCGGAGCATAAGGTTTCGACGTGTTTGTGCAGGGCTTTGCCCATTTGACCGCGCAACTCTGGATGCTTGATGAGTGTATCGACGGCTTCGATAAACGCTTCGTCATCACCGAAAGGAATGCAGTAGCCGGTTTGGCCGGTAATGACCATTTCGGAAATGCCCGCCATGTTGTAGGTCACGACAGGTGTGTCGTAAAGGCCGGCTTCCAAAATATTGTTACCGACACCTGCGCCGTGGTCACCCACGCAATGCGGCGTGTTCACCAAAATATCGACTTCTTTGAAGTAGCCGGTCAAGTCGCGGACACCGCCGAGGAAGGTGACTTTGTCTTCAATGCCCAAACGTTTGGCTTGGGCTTTGAGGTTGTCCATTTCTTCGCCGATACCTGCAACGTTGAGGCGTACAGGCATACCGCGGTCAACCATTTTCTTCAAAATATCCAACATCAGATGCACGGCGCGGACGGTGTCCAAACGAGAAAGCGTGCCCAGTTGGACATAGTCTTTGACCGTTTTTTCAGGAACGAAATCTGCTTTGTGCAGGGCGTTGTAAGTGTAGGTGATGCGGTTGGCAGGGAAACCGTAACGGATGAGTTTTTCGCGTTCGTGTTTGCAGTTGCCGATGATGTACACGCCCAGCTTGTCGAAAAGCTTGGCAATTTTCGGATAAGTTTCCGGATCAAGGCCGCGCGCGTGGTAGAACACTTTGGTTTTCGGCGAAGCGAACTTGGCCGCAATGGCGCAGGCCGGAACGATACGCGCCATTTGGCAGTGAATCACATCAGGTTTTTCTTTTTTCAGCAGTTTCATATAGGCAAACATGCCTTTGACGTAACCCAAAAGACCGCCTTGGTAAAAATCAATCGGTTGCCAACGGATGCCCAATGCTTGCGCTTCCTGAATCAAAGGGCCGTCTGAAGAGGCCAATACGATATCGTGTCCGCGTTGTTTGAGCAGGCGGCCGAGGCGGAAAGTGGCGTTTTCAGTGCCACCGAGGCCGGACATGGAGGTAGTCAGGATGATTTTCATGATGGTTTCTTCGTATCGTATAGTGTTTCGTTGTATGCGTAAGCGGCCATATCTTTCAGCTCGGGTGCAACAAATACGCTGTAAATAAAAATCAGCAGGCAGGGCAGCCAGATAAACGGCATACGCAAAATGGTGGACGGAATAAAACCGGCCAGCAGGAAAATGCCCAAGGCAACCCAAGCCAAAACGCGCGATTTGCCGGTTACTGCGCGGTTTGAGGTGGTGTAGAGGAAATAACACGCCACAAAAGCAATAAAGCCGAGCAAGGAAATCATGCCGAACCCCAGATACAGCTCGATGATGAAGCTGTGCGGGTTTTCAAAGCCCAAGCTGCCGCTCAAATGGCCGCCGAAATATTCGCGGAAGTTTTTAGGACCGTAGCCGGTCAGCAGCAGGGGCGGATTGTTCCAAAAGTAGTTGTAAATCTCCTGACGGTAGGAAACGGAGTTGTCGCTGCCCAAGTCGTACAGGAAGAGGTACACGCGGCTGGAAAAGCGTTCCAAAAACTGGTTGCCGTTGAGCGACAGCAAAAATTCCGCAATCGCGCGTGATGGAATCATCGACAACACCAACGCCAGCAAACCAGCGACGCCGACCGTAATAAAACCGTTTTTGCGATAGGCTGTATAAACCAACAAAATCAACAGGTAGCAGCCGATGGCGGTACGCGATACGCTGGCGAAAATAGCCATGCCCAACAGCAGGAACAAGCCCCAGCCCAGCAGTTTTTCTTTGTGTTTCCGTCCTTGGAGTTGGAAGAAAAACAAAATGGCAGGCGCAAGGCAGACTGCGGTGGCGGCAAGGTTGTTCGGGTTAAAGAACAAGCCTTTGAGCGAGCCTTCGTCAATAGCCAACTCATCGCTGGCACTCACAAACTGAATACCGGTGGCCAGCTCTACAAACGGCGGCACGGCGATAAACAGCGTAAATACGATGAGGAACTTCTGAATCGTTCCCAAAGGGTCGTCGGCGCGCTTCAATACTTGGTAAAACAAGTAGAAGAAAGCCGGAATCGCCATAAAAAACAAAATATCCATGTACTGCGTCGGCGTCAGCGATGTAATGCCCATGTGGATGGCAGGCCAGATGCACATGGCGGTCAGGGCGCAGAGCATGGCAAAAATCTTGCGCGGAATATGCTTGCTTTCCAGAAAAAATACGACAAAACCAAGCAGTACAAATATCAGGGTCAGCGGGTTGTCGATACGCGGTACGCCGACCTTAAAGGACAGCGCAGGCCCCAGCATATAGGCTGCGAGCATGATGTATAGGATGTAAGTGTATAAGTTCAGACGTTTTATTTTCATAGTCGTTCTGTTGTTATCGTAGAGACGTGAATCTCAGGTTGGCTATTTTGCCGAACGGTTTAATTTGGCTTTGATTTTTTCGGTCGCGGCAAATAGTGCGTGTTTATATTTTAGGAACAGGAAACTCAGTCCGACTGCCCATGCCAGCGCAAACCAAATATAGTTGTCGCGCGTACCCAACCAAGTGTAGGCAAGGCAGATCATCAGGCAGAGCGTTGAGTTGGTATAAATCTTCAGGCGCGGCAAAGGCTGCCACAGGCGTGAAGAGAATTCGGTTTTCAAGATGAAAAACAGCCAAAAAGCCGTTGCGCTGGCCATAGCTGCACCTTTTGCACCAAATTTCGGTACCAACAGATAGAGTAGGGCGGTATTGGCGATAAAGGCAACGATGTTGATGACAGTAATCAGCCAAGTCGAGCGGACGACGTTCAAACCGATGCCGCTGACTTCGGTCAGCGTGTAAAACAGGGGGAAGAGCATACACGAGAGCAGGATAAATTGAACCTGCGTGTATTTTTCCGGCAGTATCCAGGTCGCCATCGGCGAGAAAATCCCGATGAGGCAAATCATTGCGCTAATGAGGACGGTCATGGAAAGCGTAATGTCGCCGATTTTGTCCAGATTGGTTTTTTCTTCTACCCATTTAAACACCAAAGGTGCCCAGATAGTGGAGAACACGCTTTGGAAGATCAAGGCGACGGCGCCAAAGCTGACCGCCATCGAATAAATACCCAACTCGTCCAAGCCCGAGATATTCTTGAGGACAAAACGGTCAATCGAAGTCAAACCCCAATAGGCCAAGTTGCCGAATGCCAGCGGCAGGCCGTAGCGTAATCCGTCCCGATGCAGCTCAGGCGACCATTTCGCATGGGAAACGGCTTGCAAGTCTTGGCGCAGCTGATATATCAACAGTACAACGGTCAGCACTTGGGCGGCGGTGTAGGCAAAAACCAGCGAAGTGGTATTGGCGGGCAGGCCGGAAGCGATCACGGCAAAAACCAACACCAAAATCAAGAATTTCGGCGCAAGCTGGCTGACGGAAAAAGCCAATGCCTGCTCTTTCATCCGCAAAATCAGGGCTAAAAAACGGATAATCAGCGTGGTGGCTAAGAAAATCAGGAAGAGAATCCCCAAATTTGCACTGGGGATGTCAAAAATGATTTCAGACGGCCATGATGCGTTTATCAGTAACACTAAAACCACAACCGCCACCGTCAGAATCAATGGCGATAAAAAAACGGATTTGAACAGAGCGGCCTTGTCTTTAACGGCGTAATAGTCGCGAATATAGGATTGGTCCAGCCCCAAACCCAAGAGCAGGATGCTCAATCCGGCAATGGTCTGCAAGAGTACGATACGGCCGATGTCTTCCGCAGGGAAGTACCATGAGATGAGCGGCAGGGAAAGCAGGCCGAAAGCGGCGCTTCCTATCGGGCCCAATGCGTAGCCGAGGATTTTTTTCGCGTTCATATTATTTGTTTTCAGACGGCCAGAAGTTCGAGCTGAGCGTTTTTCGTAAGAGATGCGTTGTTACCGTTGCCGGTTTGCCAAGGCCGTCTGAAAAACAAATGGCCTTGGGAAACCGGCCGCCGTCCCGGTCGGGGAAACCGGTGGCAGCCGGATGCGTCTGAAGCAAGATTATGCTTTGATGACTTTAGGATTTTTCACTGGGAATTTGCCGCGAGTATCGACAATCAGCTTGGCATGTTCGGTGATCATGTCATAGTCGAATTTGTCGTGATCGGTGGTCAGAACCACGCAGTCGTATTGAGCGACAGTTTCAGGGGTCAGCGCTTCGCTCTTCAGGTCGAAGTAGTGGTGGCCGGGGATATGTGGGAACTCTGGAACGTGTGGGTCAGAGTAGGAAACCACTGCGCCCAGTTTGTGCAGGCGGTCCATAACTTCCACAGACGGGCTTTCACGCATATCGTCCACATTTTTCTTGTAGGCGATACCCAATACCAAGATTTTGCTGTCTTTGATAGAACGGTTGTGGTCGTTCAAAGCCAGGCCGACTTTTTCGATAACGTAGTCGGGCATGTGGGAGTTCACTTCGCCTGCCAGCTCGATGAAGCGGGTGTTTACGCCGTATTCGCGGGCTTTCCAAGTCAGGTAGAACGGGTCGATAGGGATACAGTGGCCGCCCAAGCCAGGGCCTGGGTAATAAGCAACGAAGCCGAACGGTTTGGTTGCGGCGGCATTGATGACTTCGTGAATGTCGATGCCCATTTTGTCGGCAACAATTTTCATCTCGTTCACCAAACCGATGTTTACGGCGCGGTGGATGTTTTCCAGAAGTTTGGTCAGCTCGGCCGCTTTGGTGGAGCTTACCGGAACAACTTTATCGATGGCGGGTTGGTACAGTGCCAGGCCGACTTCCAAACAAGCAGGGGTATGGCCGCCGATGACTTTTGGAATGGTACGGGTTTCAAAGTTAGGGTTACCCGGGTCTTCACGCTCAGGAGAGTAAACCAAGAACACGTCTTGACCGACTTTCAAGCCGCCTTCTTCCATGCGCGGCAGCAATTCTTCTTCGGTAGTACCGGGGTAGGTAGTGGATTCCAAAGACAGCACTTGGCCGGCGCGCAGGTAAGGTTTTACCGCATCGGTAGTGTCGATCACAAAGCTCATGTCCGGCTCGCGGTATTTGTTCAGCGGAGTCGGTACGCACAAAATGACGGCTTCTACTTCGCCGATGCGGGAGAAGTCTGTCGTTGCTTCAAACAGGCTGTTGGAAGCAGCGGCAATTTTGTCGGAAGGGATATGCTCGATGTAGCTTTCGCCTTTGTTGAGCTTGTCGACTTTGTTGGTGTCAATGTCGAAACCCAAAACTTGGTAACCGATATCCACATAGCGCAACATCAGTGGTAAACCGACGTAGCCTAAGCCAACGATGCCGATTTTTGCGGTCTTATCGGCAAATTTTTGTATCGTAATGTTTTTCATGATGTCTTTCGTGTAATGAATGAGTAAATCGGGAGTGTTTGCCCGATGCCTGAGTTGTTTGCTGCAACCGCATAGCCATAGCCGGCTGCCGTATCGTGTGAAGCCTTAAAACCATACTTATAATTACATTAGACAAAATCATAAGCACTTATCTGATTCGTCTCAATCAAAAAAGTTTAACGGTCGTTCAGGCGGCCTCTATGGTATGGAAACGGTATTTTTGAATGCTTAATTTTTAGAAATTACATTCAACCACATGTTTTGATTTTAGATATTGTTTTGTCAAATGTATGATTCATGAAATGAAACTACCGTTTATGCCGTTTAAAACCCTTCTAGAATAAAAACTTTTAATAAATTTTCGTGGCTTAACTTATCTTAATAATCCATTATTTCGTGATGAAAAAAAGGAAAATCTGTCGACAATCCGCTTGAGGATAGTTAACTTAAGTCAAAGTTTTAAATTGGAATACGCTAAAGTCATTATAATAT